>JAGWZP010000010.1 GCA_018968865.1 Patescibacteria group bacterium
TGATCTCGAGCGTATAGGTCGACTCGCCGATGACGTTCGTTATGGGCGGTGGGTCGTAGATGCAGCTCGGGTACTTTACCAGATCCACGACGACCGACTTGATGCCCCTTTTCTTCGCGATTCGGGTGAAAGCTTCCTGTGTCTTGACCACCTTGTATCGCAGATGGAACTGCAGGAAGTTGAAGAAGCGGTGGGTTGTCGGCATGAAAGCGAGAACAACAGCGATCAGCAGGATAAAGAGTTCGGGTGCCATAGGACCTCCTTGGTTGTGTACAGTGAAAGGATCTGTGACGAGCCACAGATGATGCTCGTCTTGTTCTATTATATATCACGACTGACAATCATTGTCAATGATATCTTTTGTTCAAGACCTTTGAGAGTGCAAAATATTTTCCAGTTCCTTAATCCACCGATTGAAATTAAACTCACGCATTCGTCCCATCACATGTCGCTCGAGGAATTGTCGCTTCGGATCAACACGTTCATCGGCATTCACTCCGGTATCAACGAAAAATACGCGCTGACCGTTTTCGTCTGGAGAATCACTAATCAAAATATTGGTCGTGTAGCGCGAATTACCGAGGGTATTTCCATATCGTTGGGCATCAGTATTGGCTGTTCCTGCCGTCCCGAAGTCAGGCTTGAGTGATTTCTCCTCACGAGTCTGTTGAAGAATCGCTATCGCCTCATGTGCGAATTCTATAAGCTGTTTGACGACGACAGGGTCTTTATAGAGTTCGTCATTTGGTATCTGATCGATAGTCCTACCCTTGAGAAAATGTTGGATGGCAAATGCTTGTGGCGCACTATCTGATGTGATTCGAGCCTTGAAATAAAGTGTCTCAGGAACGAACTTTCCGAATCCGGGGAACGCTTTGAGGAAGTCATAGAACTCTTTGCTTTTACGCATCTCCTCATCACTCGCGAATATTTCTTTACGATTCTGTTTCAACGCAATGGACTGTTCCCGCTCCTGCGCTTCGACAGTGGTCTCATAGACGCTTGATTCTCCACTTTCGGCAATGTGCCTATGCTCGGTAATTTTTAGCGGCAGCTCGTTCTTCTCAGGTATGTGTGGCGCGGGCTTCTTTTCAAGACTCATGATGGAAGTATATCTTTGTGCGGGTTGATTGCAAAAATCTATAAACACAAAGAGTTCGATTCCGTGTAGGAAGGTGCGGAGAATAACCCAACAAATACAACCTTTTAAAATCCGGCGGGCCCACCCTGACTCGAACAGGGATTACGCGGTTTGGAGCCGCGCGTTCTGCCATTGAACTATGGACCCTTGCGTTTCTTACTTTACCACATCCTCAAAAAATGCTCGCGCTGTCGCATATATTTTTCGAGCGACCTTAACATCGTAATATTCAATATGGATACATCCTGGGTATCCGATCTTTATTGTTTTTGCCGTGTGTGGTTTCCAGTAAGTCTTAGCGAATTGCTGTTCGGAAATACCGGTGACCCCTGACCAAAATTTCTTCTGTACGAGTTCATTGTGGTATTTGTGGAGGTGCATTCTGACTCTAAACTTCCGTTCGTCTAATTCGATAGCGCGTCGCATTAACTTCATAAACGCTCGTATCAATTGCGAGTCTGAATTTGAGAATGTGAATGAAGTGTCATTCTTGTCTTTTTCGCCTTCGCACCAATAGAGTAATGCACACGAGAGAAGTGCAATGTCAGGGGTTACGGTTATAGTTCTTATTAAGTTTTGAGCCTCGTTCTTTGCATCTAGAAGTTTTGCCCGTGTCTTTTCGGTGTTGGATATTTGTGCGGCTTTCTGGCCAGCAGTCTTGAAGCTTGCAATACGAGTTTGGGCCTTAGAAGAAAGGGAAAGGGCACGAACCCACAGCGATACGGAGCTTTTTGCGACTCCGACATGCGCCACGATTTCGTTTAGAGTCATACCTTTGCGGCGAAGTCGGATTGCAAGCCCCTTCTCCTTTAATTTCATGAACTTAGTATAACAGGCATGGGACAGTTTCTTTAATTTCAGTGGGGAAAGTCACTCCCACTTTGTTCAGGCGCGGTATGATGTGACTATGCGTTCTCGCATTCCTCTGTTTGCGCTCCTTTTCGCGGCGGGCTCGCTCGCGTTGCCGATTGCCGCGCATGCGAGCGGTATTCCGTTCTTCGGTCCCATCATTCCTGATTCGATCAATAGGTGTGCTGCAGGGTGGGGCGCAATCATTCTCGTCATCAATAACATCATTCGTTTCCTTGTCTCGATTGCCATCGTCTTCATCGCACCGCTGATGATCGCCTACGCCGGCTTCCTCTATGTGGTGAATCCGGTGAACGCAAGCGGTATCAGCAAGGCAAAAGGCATTTTGTGGAATACCGTTATCGGCATCGTCATCGCGCTTGCCGGATGGCTGATTGTCGATGCGGTTATGTCGGTGCTCTATAACGGAAATTTGGGAGCATGGTCACAAATAATCGACTGGAGCGGCGATACGTGCCTTGTCCAAGAGGCATCGCTTCAGAATCTTAGCCAAGTCGATTTGAGCGGCGCCAAAGTTACGGGCATCAGCGCAAACGGCGGGAAATTCCTCTCGCTTCCTACAAACGGCGATTGCACGCCGGATAGCCTTCTTCAAGCGACGGCGGGAAGCGCCTATGCTCTCACTCAATCGCAAGCAAATACACTTTCTTGCATTGCGGTGCCAGAAAGTACTTGCGGCAATAATACATCGCAAGCCCGTCAAGCCAACGGAACGCCGACAAGCGCGAGCGGTATGTTTCAAATCGTTTTCGGGTCGGGGAATGACACCTGTCATAATCTCAATATCCCCGCATGTTCACAAGCGGCTGGAGTCGATGGCAATCTTAATTGTTATTCGGCGTTTAAAGGCGGCCTTCCTGCGCCGGGTAAAGAGGCACAGGCTGCCGCGTGCCAACGGGCCGCCGCGAATCTCAATTGCAATGCGCAGGCCGCAGGATGCCTCGTGAAGGCGAGGAATGGCGGTTTTAACGATTGGACCGGAACGGCGGATAATCTTTCTCATGCGACGCAACAGAATTGCGTGACTCAATATGCCAATAAATAACTAATATGAAATGGTACTTCATCATCGGGACGATACTCATCATTGTCGCGGCGGTGCTCTTCTTCCTTTTCGCTGGTTCGCCGAAGACGGTAAGTACAACGCCGCCGACTCCCGGATTCCCGATGGCGAGTACAACTGCTCCTAATCCGGTAGTTCCCGTCGGTTCGGCCGGCACCTCGACGGCGACCATATCATTTGCCACGCCGAGCGGTACGGTCGTGACGGTGAAAGATTTCGTTCATAACGGCGAAACAGTACAGGATGTGCAAAATCCCGGCTCGTATGTCCTCGCGGGGAGTCTGGGATACTGTCTTGCCGACGGTTCCTGCCCTTCGGGCGCGTCAACGACCGATTTCAGCGTCTCCTATAATGAAAAAACGCATTTCTTTAATGTCATTTTGCTCAAGGAACCTCTCGGCGCTGTCCGTCTTGAGGCAGAACAGTTTCTCACCGACCGCCTCGGCATAGCGGGACAGCAAGCCTGCGGTCTGAATTATTTCGTTGGGACGCCGTACTGGGTCAATGCGACGTACGACGACAGGAATCTCGGATTCAGTTTCTGCCCGGGCGCGACGGAACTGCCGAAATAGTTTGTTCATCATACAATTTGCGCAGCCATGCTTTCTGGCGGCGCGCGTACTGCCAGAGCTTCGCCGAGAGGGTGGGGAGGAGCGATGCTTCATCGCGCTCGCCGCGTAACAATTCGCCCACGATTTTGTATTCAAGTCCGAGCTCGTTCAGGCGTGCGTCGCCGACCGCGTCGCGTACGCGGCGCACTTCGTCGATGAGGCCGCGCTCGAGAGCTGTTGCGAGCCGCGCATTGATTCTCTCGCGCAGTTCTTCGCGCGACGGGTCAATAACAATCCACTCTGGTACAAGGTTGAACCTTGTTCCAAACGATGGCGCAGTTGAGCCACGCGGCGGGACGGCACCGAGGGACTCGATAATTTCGAGTGCGCGGATGAGCCGGCGGCGGTTTTGCGAGTCGAGTTCGCTCGCGCGGCGCGTGTCTGCTTCTTTGACGCGCACATACAACTCTTCCGTCGGAAGTTTTTCAAGTTCCGCGCGCAGTTGGGGATTCGCATCAACACCCGTCGGGAGGCCGGAGAGGAGCGCATTGAAATAAAAATGCGTTCCGCCCGCGAGTATCGGGAGCTTCCCGCGTGCTGAAATCTCCTTGATGAGGCGCGCTGCATCGGTGACAAAATCCCCCGCAGAATACTTTTCCTGCGGATCGCGTATGTCGATGAGGTGGTGGGGCACGCCGCGCATTTCTTCTTTCGTTATTTTCTCGGTGCCGATATCGAGCCCGCGATACACCTGCCGCGAATCGACCGAGATGATCTCGCCATTGCGTGTGAACGCCTCCTCGACCGCGCGGGAGGATTTGCCCGAGGCCGTAGGCCCCGCGATGACGAGAATATGTACTGCCATTGCACGCGATGGTATCATGGCCGCACCGTAACCAATACACCTATGAAAGAGACCAAAAGCAACTATTGCGAAAATTGCGGCGAGTTCCACGACGCAGTACGCGACTACACCTCGCAGGTGAGGGTGGGAGAAACCGTGCCCGATTTCGAGTTCGAAACGTACCATGGAGGAGCGATCAAGACGATGAGCCTCTCGAAACTGCGCGGGAAGTGGGTGGTCCTCGTGTTCTATCCCGCAGACTTCACGTTCGTGTGCCCGACCGAACTCGAGGAGCTGGCGAAGCTGTATCCGAAGTTCCAAGCGCTCAATGCCGAGATCATCTCGGTTTCTTCCGACACCGTCTTCACGCACAAGGCGTGGCATGATGCATCTCCCGCGATTGCAGAAATCAAATATCCGATGGCGGCCGACCCGTCCGGCAAGCTCTCCTACGCGTTCGGCGTTCTTGTCGAGGGCGGTGAAGCAATACTCACGCCGGACGAGGGATTGGCGCTGCGCGGCACCTTCATCATCGACCCCGCCGGCACGCTCCGCTCCATAGAGATCAATGACAATTCCATCGGCCGCAAAGGCGCTGAGACGCTCCGCAAATTGCAGGCGGCGCAGTATGTGGAAACGCACAAAGGCAAGGTCTGTCCCGCCTCGTGGGAACCGGGCGACGATACGCTCGAACCCGGGCTCGACCTCGTCGGGAAATTATAGAAATGTGCTAATCTACAATTCATTGCCGGGATGGCGGAATTGGTAGACGCAACGGATTCAAGACCCGTCGTCGCAAGACATGAGAGTTCGAGTCTCTCTCCCGGCACCCGTGCTAGAATATTTTATATGAAGGACGATGCGGGATATATTCCGACCAAGTATGACTCGGTCTTTTGGATCGATGTGGACCGCATCGTGCCGAACCCGTACCAGCCGCGCAAAGAGTTCAGCGAGCTCGGCCTCACCTCTCTTGCGGAGAGCATCCGCCAGTACGGCGTGCTCCAGCCCTTGGTCGTCAGCCGCAGCGAAGTGGAGAAGGCCGACGGCAGCGGCCTGGAGAGCGTGTACGAGCTCATTGCGGGCGAGCGGCGCTTACGCGCGAGCAAGCTCGCGGGGCTCAAACAGCTACCGGTCGTTATCCGCCAAGGCGAGAGCAATCTCACGAAACTCGAGCTCGCCATCATTGAGAATCTCCAGCGGGAAGACCTTAATGCCATCGATCGGGCAAAAGCGCTCGCGAAGCTCATCGAGGAGTTCGGCATTTCGCACGCCGAGACCGCGGCGAAGATAGGCAAGAGCCGCGAATACGTTTCCAACTCGCTCCGCCTCCTCTCGCTCCCCGAACACATGCAGGCCGCCATCGTGGGGAAGGAAATCAGCGAGGGCCACGCGCGGCCTTTGATGGCGCTGAACGACCGTCCTGAGGAGCGCGAAACGCTTTTTAAAGAGATCATTCTGAAGCGGCTGCCGGTCCGCGCCGCCGAGCGCATTGCGCGCTCTATCGCGCAGGAGCGCGTGCACAAGCACCATCGCAAGTCGCAAGAAATGGTCGAGCTCGAAAAATCACTCACCGAGACGCTTGGCACGCGCGTCATTATCGAGACGAACGCCGAAGGCGGCTGCCTCCGCATCGACTTCTTCTCGCCGGACGATCTGCAGCAGCTCGTCGCGACGCTTGCCGCCGAACGGGAATCCGAAAGAATAACAGAACCGTCGGCGCCGGTATTTCCGAATACCACCCAGCTCTCAAGCGACCCTATCCCTCCCGCGGCGCCTGAAGAAACCGACGATGATGGGCTGTATTCAATCAGTAATTTCTCAGTTTAACTTTTCTTATTCCAAAAACGCCGCTTCCGGCGGGCTGGTTTCGTTGGTTCGGTAAGCCCGAGCGCAACGCGGATATGGCGCCGCGCGAGCGATGTGCGCGCAATATCGAGCCATTTTGCCGAAGGATGCGCGGAGTCGCGGCGCAGTATCTCGACGACTTCGCCGTTGCCGAGCTTGGTGTCGAATGAAACGAGTTTTCCATTCACTTTCGCACCCTGAATGTGGTCGCCGAGGTCGCTATGGATCGCGTACGCGAAGTCGATGGGCGTCGATTCCGCGGGCAGGTCGATCACGTCGCCTTGCGGCGTGAAGACGAACACGCGGTGCGAGAAGAAATCCTCCTTCAACCCTTCCACGAATTCTTCGGAACCCGCGACTTCCGTATGAGCATCGGCAAGCTCGGCGAGCCACGGCGGAACTTTTGTGACACCTTGCGCGGCGCCCTCGCTTCTCGACACTTTCATAAGCGAAGGGATGAGCGAACGTATCCACGAGAACGAGAGCGACGAGAATCGACTTTTCTGAACATCCTTCCCGAGTTTCTCAATCTCTTTCCCGAGTTGTTTATAGGTCATATGCGATGCGATGCCGAACTGCGCACGGCGGTGCATCTCTTCGGTGCGTATCTGTATCTCGACGATTCCCGCTTCAGGCGTCACCACCGTCGTGTGGAGCGACTGATAGCCGTTCGGCTTCGGGAAAGCGATGTAATCTTTGAACTCGCCCGGCAAGGGCCTGTAGAGCGAGTGCACCGTGCCAAGGGTTGTGTAGCAGTCCTCGATGGTCGGCACGACGAAACGCAGTGCGGCGATGTCATGAATGAGATTGATATCGTCATTTTTCCGCTTCAATTTCTGATGCAAGCTCCAGAGCCCTTTCATGCGAATATCGGTGCGGAGTATCGTCAGACCTTTTTTCGCGAACTCTTGCTTCAATTCCTTCTGCACCTTCGCGAGCCCGTCTTCGGTTTCCTGTGTTTTCAATTTCCGCACTTCGGCGGTATGCGACGCGGCATCGGGGTCCACGTACGGGAAGGCGAGATCCTCGAGGTCGCGCTTCATCTTGCCCATGCCGAGACGGTCGGCGATGGGCGCATAGATTTCCAGCGTCTCGAGCGCGATGCGGCGGCGCTTGTGCTCGGGCACGTGCTCCAGGGTCTGCATATTGTGGTAGCGGTCGGCGAGCTTCACGATGAGTACGCGGATGTCGCTCGCGGTCGCGACGAGAAGCCGGCGGAGACTCTCCGCATGCCGCTCGGCGCCGCGGTACTTGTGGGTGCCGAGCTTCGTCACGCCGTCCACGATGAAGAGCAATTCCTTCCCGAACTCTTTTTCCATATCGGCGCGCGACACGCGGCCGTCCTCCACCGCGTCATGGAGGAGTCCGGCGGCGATAGTCGTCGCATCCATGCCGTATTCGGCGAGTATTTTGGCGGTGGCGGCCGCGTGGATGAAGTACGGTTCGCCCGAGTAGCGGGTCTGGCCCTCGTGCGCCTTCTTGGAATAGTCGTACGCCTTCTCCACGAAGGCGATATCCTCGCTCGTCGCTCTTCCCATCTCGGCGATAATCTCCTTGACGGTGGTCATGAATGTTTACTATACACCCGTCGGTTTATTTTTGCCTCAAAAGTGGTACAGTGAGCCCGTTCGTCAATCAGAGGAGAAAATCATGTTCTTTGAACGTTTGGTACTTTATGTGGCAGGATTGCTTCCTAAGCAGTTGAAAATTTATCGGCACTTCTGTCTGATATTCAATCGCAACGCTTGCGAGAAGCGAGTAGTTGCCTGGCATCGGGCAGAGCTCGAGAAACTGGATCCAATGTTCCGTCTCCAGCAAAACAGTCTCAGACTTGTCGTCGCTCGTGAAAAGGCGCTCGCGGCCGGGGTCGGTCCACTCGATAAGAATTACCCGGACATTTTCGATTTCCACGGTTTCGACAGACTAAGAACACCGGAACGTTAGAAATCCCCAGCGCACCCGGTGCGCTGGCTCTTTTTTTAAATCTATTTCAGATATTCAGATGCTTCTTCCGGTGTGAGCGAGTCGGGCTTGGTTGCTTCGGGCAGATAAATGCGGCGCAGGCCTTTTTTCAAGAAGAGCCCCTGTTTTGATTTATAGAGCACGAGATTTTTACCGGTGCGCGGATGCTTGCCGATCTCTTTTACCACTTCAACGCCTTTCGGCGGCTTCTTCGGGACGGCGAGGAGCGTGAGCGCCTCATCGAGTGTGATGGTGTAGGGGTCGCCCACGGCGGCCTTGAGCGAGCGGAACTCGCCGTCGCTCCCGACGTATGGTCCGAATCGTCCGGTGTTCGAGAATACCGATTTGCCGGTGGACGGATGATTCCCAAGCTCGCGCGGGAGCGAGAGATACTTGAGCGCGTCCGCGAGCGAGACCTGCGCGAGGTCGGTGCCGGCAGGGAGGCTTGCGCGCTTCGCCGCCTTCTTCGGGCGGCCTTTCCCGCGTTTCTTTTTACCAGCACCAAGGTCCGACCTTGAGGACTCGGATGTAAGGTCGGACCTTGATTCGGTCTCCGGAAGCGCCATTTCCACATACGGCCCGAATCGCCCGGTTTTTATAAAAATTGGCGCGCCGGTTGCGGGGTCGAGCCCGATGGGAACATCGTTCTTAAGTTCGGCGCCTTCTTCGGTCCGCGCACCGAGGCAGTCGGGATAGCGCTTACAGCTCATGAAGACGCCGCCGCGCCCGAGTTTGTTCTCCATCGGACCTCCGCAGAGCGGACAGGGGAATTCGCTTCCTGCATCGCCGAGCGAAGTCGCTTTCGGGAGCTTGTCCTTCGCGCGCACCGCTTTTTCGAACGGGCCGTAAAATGCTGTGAGCGTTTCGGAATAGCCGCGCTCGCCGCGCGCAATCTCGTCGAGCTCGTCCTCCATCTCCGCCGTGAATGTGTCGCTCACGTATTCGGGGAAATTTTCTTCGAGCCAGCCCGAAACCACCATGCCGGTCGCCGTCGGCTTGAGCGAACGCCCTACTTTATCCACATAGCCGCGGTCGGCGATCGTTTTCATGATGGAGGCATACGTCGACGGGCGGCCGATGCCGCGCTTCTCAAGCTCTTTGATGAGGCCCGCTTCGGTGTAGCGGTTCGGCGGTTCGGTCTGCTTTTCTTCTGCCGCAAGAGAAAGGAGCGTGAGCGTATCGCCCACGGCGAGTTTCGGCAATTCGGTATCTTCGCCTCGTGCCGCCGTGTCGAGCGCGAGCCAGCCGGGGAAGAGCATCCGCGAGCCGTTCGCGGTAAAGGGCGGAATGGTTGCATCGGCTTTCGCGGCAACGTTCGTACGCATGATGCGTGCCGCGGACATCTGCGAAGCGAGCGCGCGCGTCCTGATGAGCGCGTAGAGCTCCACCTCGTCCGGCGTCGTACCGGCTTTTTCATGGGAGGGGTCGGTGGGGCGGATAGCCTCGTGCGCCTCCTGCGCATTCTTGCTGGTCGTCTTATATGTGCGCACCTGCAGATAGTCTTTGCCGAATTTTTTTTCGATGACGCCCGCCATTTTCGCAACCGCCTCCGTACCGAGGTTCACGGAGTCGGTGCGCATGTAGGTGATATGGCCGGCCTCATACAGCTTCTGCGCGGCGCGCATCGTCCTTGACGGAGCGAAGCCGAGGCGCGTGGACGCGGTTTGCTGGAGCGTCGAGGTCGTGAAGGGCGGGCGCGGATTGCGCTCCTCCGATTTCTCCGTGATGTCGGCGACGCGCCATGCCGCACTTCGGCCGGTCTGTACGATCCGTTCCGCTTCTTCCTTTGTCGCCGGCTCGATGGCGCAGATGGTATTCAAGGTCGAACCTTGGGAATCGGATTTAAGGTTCGACCTTGTCTGAAAAAGCGCGCTCAAAACGAAGTAGGTCACCGGCATGAAGGCTTTGATCTCACGCTCGCGCTCCGCAAGGATGCGGAGCGCCGGCGACTGCACGCGTCCGGCCGAAAGCCCGTAGCGCACTTTCTTCCAGATGAGGCCGGAGAGGTCGTAACCCACGATGCGGTCGAGGACGCGCCGCGCCTCCTGCGCCATGCGCAGATGTTCGTCGATAAGGCGCGGGTGCGCGAGTGCCTCCTCGATGGCTGCTTTCGTAATTTCGTGGAAGACGACGCGCTTCGGTTTCGTGAGGCCGGCGACTTCCTTGATATGCCACGCGATCGCTTCGCCTTCGCGGTCGGGGTCGGTCGCGAGATAGATCTCATCGGCTTTTTCCGCGGCGCGCTCTATCTTCTCGATGACCTCGCGTTTCTCGGCGGGAATGACATAGCGCGGAATAAAACCGCCTTCGATATCGACGGCGTCCTTATTGCTCTTCGGCAAGTCGCGCACGTGGCCGACCGAAGCGAGGACCGTGTAATCCTTGCCGAGGTAGTGCCCTATGGTGCGCGCCTTGGTCGGCGATTCGACGATAAGCAATCGTTTGGCCACCTGTTAACTCATAACGCGTACTCCTATATATGGTCAAGTGTCGCGCATGGAGTACACTCACAATATGGGACGGTTTTTCTCCGGAGCGTATCGGCGCATCGGCTCGTATATCGGCTTCGCGGCGCTCTTTATCCTCGTCTCCTATGTCATGCGCGGACATGAGGATAACATCCGCCTGCTTCTCGCCGGCGGCGGCGCCGGCGGCGCGATTCTTTTCGTCCTGCTCACCGCCACATTCGTCATCTTCATCATTCCGCTCGACATCGTTTTCCTCATTCCGCTCGGAGTGAATGTGTGGGGCCCCTTGCCGACGGCACTTTTGAGCATTGCGGGGTGGACGATCGGTGCGAGTGTCGCTTTTAGCCTCGCACGCCGCTACGGTCTGTCGCTCGTCGCCCGCATCATCGGCGCGCGAAACGCGGCGAAACTGCACGACCGCGTTCCGCTCGGCGACCCATTCTGGTCGGTGGTACTTCTGCGGGTGCTGGTACCGGTCGACCTTCTTTCGTATGCGCTCGGGCTATTCACCGACATGCCGTGGCGACGCTACGTGCTCGCCACTCTTATTGGCGTCGCGCCGTTCGGCTTCGTGTTCGCGTACGTGGGAGCGTTGCCGTCGTGGTATCAGTTCTTATCCTTCGCGAGCATTCTTGTGCTGGTGTCATTCATGCTACTCCAGTATCAACGGAAACTTCGGCTCGCAGAGGATGATGATCCGAGCCGTGGCGGTCAGGGATAACTTCGCTTCGTACTATCGAAAGGCGGCTGGAGAGGAGAATATGGTCGAGCTGGGAGCGGGAGAGCCCGTGCGTCCGCCTGCCGCGGAGCGGATTCCACAATCCGTGTTCAACGAACCGTTTCTCGATGCTCGTGCGTTCGCGCCGGTAGAATGCCGCCTCGCGCGCCGGTGAGCCGAAGAGCATATTGAGAATAGTGATGTGCGGTTTCTCGAGCGTGTTGAAGTCGCCGCACACGATGGTGGGCAATGACGGATCGCGTTTGGCCATGGCGCGCTCGAATTCGGCGAGGCGCCATGCCGGACGGGCAAGGATGAGATGGAGATTAAAGATGCGCACGAGCGTTCCGCCGACATCAATGTCGGCATAGATGCCGCCGCGATCGCGTGATGCGCCAAAGCCGAACGGCCGCATCATCCGCACAAAGAGCCGCGAACGGAGCGACAGCAGATGCCAGTAATCGGGGAACGGTATCTCTTTCGACGCGCGTATCGGATGGCGGGAAAGGATGACGTTGTACATGGACACGTTCCCGGTAGCAAACAGCTTCTCGACATCGCGCCGGTAGGCTATCTCCACGGGAAGCTCCTGCAATCGTTTGAGCGTTTGTTCAGGCACTTCCTGCAGGCAGAACATATCGAAATCGCTCCCTGCAATAAAGTCGAACGCGCGGTCGAGCTCTTTGTTGCGGTAGAGCATATTCCATGAGTAGATAATCATAGTCGGTGCCACGCGCCGAACTCTTCTTTCGCGAGGCCGCGCAGTTCCAGGGCGACAAGCGCGGTCAGCGCTTCGCCCGCCGGCACGCCGGCTTCGCGGAGAATCTCGTCGCGCGTTTTCGGTTCTGTGAGCATATTCCATATAACGAGCTCCGCGTCCTCGAGGTCGCCGGGTGCGCTGCTTATCGCACCCTCGCGCGGCGGAATGTGGAGCGCTTCGAGGATATGGACCGGCTCAAAGACGAGCGCCGCACCGAGGCGGATGAAAAGATGCGGGCCGAATGCGTGCGGGTCGCCGATGCGATGCGGGATGCAGAGCAAGTCGCGATTGTATTCGCTCGCCAAACGCGCCGTGATAAGCGTGCCGGACTCCGGCCCCGCCTCGATGACGAGTACCGCGTCTGATATGCCTACCATGAGGCGATTGCGTTCGGGGAAGTATCGGACATGCGAAGGCATGCGCGGTTCGTACTCTGAAATCATTCCGCCGCCCGCCTCGAGAAGTTCTTTTGCAAAAGGCCGGTTGCTTCGCGGATACAAAATCGAATCATCGAGACCGGAACCGGGGAAGGCGAGCGTATGGAGGCCGGCGGCAAGCGCCGCCTTGTGCGCGCAGGTGTCCACGCCGAGCGCGAGGCCGCTCACAATGGAGATAGGATAGCCCGCGAGGCCAGTGATGAGTTTTTCGCATGCTTCCTGTCCGTAGCGCGTCATCGCGCGGCTGCCGACAACTGCGAGCAGTTTTGTTCCTGCAGGCGGAAGAGATCCGCGGATCCACAATCGCTTGGGCGGCTGGGGTATCTCCAGAAGTTGCTGCGGCCACGCTGTGCGTTCTAGTTCGCGGATGTCCATAGGTGCAGTATACTATTGGGCATATGCTCGACATACATTTCATTCGGGAAAATGCCGCTATCATCAAGGCGGGCGCGGCGAAAAAGAAAATCGAGGTTGATATCGACCGGCTCATCGCGGTGGATGACGAGCGCAAACAGATCCGGCAAGAGCTTGACATGAAGCGCGCGGAGCAGAACCGCCGGAGCAACGAGATCCAGATTACGCAGGGCAAGGAGCGCGAGAAAATCATCGAACAGATGCAGCACCTCAAGGCCGGCATGGCCGAAGCCGAAGAGCGGTTGAAAGAGGTGATGGTCGAGTGGCAGAAGCTGATGCTCACCGTTCCGAACATTCCGGATATGTCCGTGCCCGATGGCAAAAGCGATGCCGATAATCTCGAAGTGAAGACGTGGGGCACGCCGACGGAATTTTCATTCGCACCGAAGGGTCATGTCGAGCTCATGACGGCGCTCGACATGGTCGACTTCGAGCGAGGCGCGAAGGTCGCCGGCTTCCGCGGCTATTTCCTCAAAGGCGACGGCGTGCTTCTTGCGAACGCAGTGTGGCAGTTGGCGCTCAAGCATTTCGGCGCGAAAGGCATGACGCTCATGAGCGTGCCAAGCCTCGTGCGCCGCGAACCATTTTTAGGCACCGGCTATGTGCCGCAGGGCGAAGAGGACCTCTACAAGACGCAAGACGGCGAATACCTCGCGGGCACGGGCGAAGTGGCGACGATGGGGTACTACATGAACGAGACGCTCGACATGAATGCGTTCCCGCTGAAGTTCCTTGCCTTCTCGCCCTGCTTCCGCAGAGAGGCGGGTGCGCACGGCAAGGACGTGCGCGGCCTCATCCGCGTGCACGAATTCTTCAAATGGGAACAAGTCATTCTCTGCAAAGCGGAGCACGATGAATCGGTCCGCCTGCACGAATGGCTCAATCGCAACACCGAGGAGTTCATCGAGCTTTTGCATATTCCGTACCACACGGTCGCGAATTGCGGCGGCGACCTCGGCCTCGGGCAAGTCAAGAAATATGACATCGAGCTTTGGGTGCCGGGAGAAAATACATACCGGGAGATAAGCTCGGCCTCCTATTTCCACGATTTCCAGACGCGCCGACTCAATATCCGCTACCGTGATGCGGAAGGGAATATGCGCTTTCCGCACTCCTTAAACTCGACCGCCATTCCGACGCCGCGCATCCTCGTCTCCATCATTGAGAACTACCAGCAAGCCGACGGTACGATTAAAGTGCCTGAAGCTTTGGTGCCGTATGTCGGTAAGACTGTCTTCGGCGCCGCACAGTAGCGAGCGCCTCGCCGCGCGCCGCCGCCTGCGGCGGCGGCGCATCTTCGTTGCACTTTTCATTCTCCTCCTCATCCTGTGCGCTGGCGCGGTATACGAACTTCGGCAGAACGCGCTGCGCATCAGCCATGTGCAAATATATGGCGCGGACCAGTCGTTCGCGGATATCGCGACTGCGGCAATGCGGGGATACTACGTCGGCCTTATTCCGCGCGATTCCATATTCTTTTTTCCGGCGGGCAGCATCCGCGCGGACATCATCAATGCGCATCCGGATATCGCCGCCGTTTCCATCTTCCGCAACGGTCTGACCGGCCTTTCCATCAAGGTGAACGACCGCGTTCCCATCGCATGGTGGTGCGGGGCTCCTCCTGTTTTGCCGGACGGCCTCGCTTCCAGTACGCCATCCGACAGTTGTTACCTCTTTGATGCGAGCGGTTTCGTGTATGCAACAAGCAGCCTCGCCCAGCCCGTGAATGCCTTTATTTTGTATGAATCTCCCGCGAACGGAAATCCTATCGGCTCCACGCTCCCGAACGCGCAAAAACTTCCCGCCGCGTTTGACTTCGCGCGGGAGCTCGACACTTTCGGTTCGCCGATATCGGCAATCGTTGTCCGCGCGGATGAAGTGGATGATTACTTCCAAAGCGGCACGCGCGTGACCTACGTGCTCGGCAACGAGCAAAACGCCTTCACCGCGCTTGTTTCCGCGCGCGGCAATCTCAATCTCGCCGACGGTTCTCTTGACTATGTCGACCTGCGCTTTGACGGAAAGGTATATCTAAAGAGGAAGAAGTGATACCGTTCGGATATGTCCTTCTGGAATGCGTTATCAAGGCCTTTTTTCGCCATGGCGCCGATGGCGGACGTGACCGATGTCGCCTTCCGCGCGCTGGTCGCCGCGCGCGGCGCGCCGGACGTGTTCTGGACTGAGTTCGTCTCGGCGGACGGTCTCTATCACACGCGCGAAATACAGAAGATGAAGGACGTAGAGAATCCGCTCATGCGCGACTTGCTGTTCGATACAAGCGAGCATCCCATTGTCGCCCAAATTTTTTCGTCCAAACCCGAGATGATCGCCTATGCGACCAGGCTTGTCGCGGACGTAGGCTTCGACGGCATCGACCTCAATATGGGTTGTCCCGATCGCGCGATTGAGCGCCAGGGGTGCGGCTCGGCAATGATTAAGAATCCTGCGCTTGCGCGGGAGATCATCCGTGCGGCCAAAGCGGCGAGCGATCTGCCGGTCTCGGTGAAGACGCGCGTGGGTTACAACAAGGAGTCGCTCGACGAATGGCTGGCTGCGCTTCTTGAAGAATCGCCCGCCGCCATTACGCTTCATTTGCGCACGCGCAAGGAGATGTCGCTTGTGCCCGCCGATTGGGAATTGATGAAGAAAGCGGTGGAGATTCGCAATCGCGTGAATCCGCAGGTGCTCCTCATCGGCAACGGCGATGTGCGGGATCTTGAGGACGCTCGAATAAAAATCGCGGAGTCAGGATGCGACGGCGCCATGCTCGGCCGCGCGATGTTCGGCAACCCGTGGGTATTTTCCGGACGGAAAAGCGAGGACACGCCGCTTGCGGAAAAGCTTACGGCGCTCGTGGAGCTTGCGCACGGATTTGAGAAGATTACGCCGTCGAAGCATTTTGCTATTTTAAAAAAACACATCAAAGCGTTCGTCACCGGCTTCGACGGCGCCGCCGATCTTCGCGCGCGTCTCATGAGCGCGGAGAATGCAAATGATATCGAAAAAATCGTGGACGGATTCCCAAACGGCCGTCCCTGAACTTGACACTGTAGCAATGTCTGAGTACCGTGATGGTGGTCATAGAACGGAGGGCGTGAAAATGGAAACCGACATGAAGAAAATCATCGGGTCAGTGAACGAATTGGACCAGCTCGTCCAGCGGATAGAGAGGAGCAAAAAGCTACCTGCTACGCAGGCGCCGACGGACGCCCGGGAAGGAACCGGTACCGAACCGACCGAGATCCCCAACGCTCCGACGGAAACCTGACGCGAGCCGTGCACGACGGCCGGCTGGAAATCAGTCGGCCGTTATTTTAATACAATTTTGGTATACTCGTGGCAATGGCGCACCAGTCTCTCTATCGGATGTATCGTCCCGCGACCTTCGCGGACGTGGTGGGGCAGGAGCAGGTGACGAAGCCGCTTGAGGAAGCGGCCAAGTCGGGGAAGATCGGGCACGCGTATCTCTTCGCCGGCTCCCGCGGTTTGGGGAAGACGTCCGTTGCGCGCATCTTCGCGAGCGCTATCGGCTGTACCGAGAATGACCTCTACGAAGTCGACGCCGCGAGCAACAACAGCGTGGAAGATATTCGCACGCTCACCGAGGGCGTGTACACGCTCCCGTTCGCCTCGCCCTACAAAGTGTATATTCTGGACGAAGTGCACATGCTCTCCAAAGGCGCCTGGAATGCGTTCCTGAAAACGCTTGAAGAGCCGCCTGCGCATGCGGTCTTCATCCTCGCGACGACCGAGCTCGAGAAAGTGCCCGAGACGGTGCAGTCGCGCTGTCAGGTATTCGAGTTCAAGAAGCCGACGCGCGCGGTGCTCGCCAAGGAAACGGCTCGTATTGCAAAGAAAGAAGGGTATGCGCTCGCGAGCGACGCCGCCGAGCTCATCGCGCTCCTCGGCGACGGTTCGTATCGCGACGCGCTTTCGGTGTTACAAAAAGTGTTCGCGGGGGCGGGAGGGAAGTCTCTTTCGCGCGAGACGGTAGAAGCAGCGACGGGCGCGCCGAAGCGCGAGCAGGTGCGTGCGCTCATACACGCGCTCGCCCAGGGCGAGCGCGGGGAAGCGCTCGAAGCCATCGAGAAGGCCGCGAAGTCAGGCGCCGATATGAAACTCTTCCTCGAGCTCACGCTCGAAGCGCTCCGCGCCACGCTCCTTATCCGCTATGCACCCGAGCTCCGCGAGGCGCTTGAGACCGAGCTCGGCGCGGACGAATTCTCCGTGCTTGAAAAATTCACAAAAGAGAAGGGCATTACCCACGCGGCCATGCTCGCATTCCTCACCGCCGCCGAACGCATCCGCTACGCGCCCATTCCGGCGCTCCCTTTGGAACTCGCCGTTCTGGAGCTTTTTAAAGAAGCATGAGAGATGCGGCTTACTGGCTCGTGCTCGTCATCGCCATTGCGGCGGCGGGCGGCGGCCTCTTCTACCAATACCAGCATACGCGCCCTTGTGCACAGCCGATTCCGTATGCCATCGGCGCGGTTGACGCGCGTTTCGGCATTACGGATTCGGCGCTTCTCGCAGACGCCAAGGCCACCGCGGCCATCTGGAACAAGGCGGCAGGGAGGGCGGTTCTTGCGTATAACTCAAAAGCGGAATTAAAAATTAACCTGGTCTACGACACGCGCGAGGCTTCCGCCAAGCTCGGCAGCGGAATCGCCCTCCAGCAAGTTGATTTGGATACCGCGCGCGCCGCGCTGGACGCGCAACAGGCGCAGTTTGTCGCGGAGCAAGCCGCCTATAACCAAGAAGTGAGCGCGGTGAACGCCCGCGGCGGTGCCACGCCGAGCGAGGCCGCCGCGCTCAACGCGGAACGAGCGGCGCTCAATGCTTTTGCAGACACCATCAACAGCGACGCTGCAAGCTACAATGCAAGCGTCGCCGCGCTCAACGACAAAGTAGCGCAGTTCAACCAGACGGCGGGACACACCTTTGAAGAAGGGCAGTACGTCCGGGATTCCGCAGGGGAACGCATCAACATCTTTGAATTCGTCGGCACCACTCAGCTCGAGCGCGTCCTCGCGCACGAGTTCGGGCACGCCATCGGCCTCGGCCACGACAGCGACCCCAGATCCATCATGTTCGCGAAGAATGAAAGCGGTAATCTGACCCCGACCGCCTCCGACCTCGCCGCGCTCCGCGCCGTCTGCGGGGCGTAAACGCTTCAAGAAATATTCACACAACAGGTAGGATGGAGCCCTGGTGCTGATATACTACCTGTATGAAGATTGGAGAGAAACAGAAAGCAATTAAATTACGCAAAGCGGGTAAAACCTATTCGGAAATCCTTGTCGAAGTACCCGTCGCCAAATCAACACTTTCCGAGTGGTTTAAATCCGTTGGGCTTGCGACCCCACAAAAACAACGTCTCACCAAGAAACGCAAAGCCGCGGCTCTGCGCGGAGCAGAAGCACGGCGTCAAACCCGAATTTCAGAAGTAGAAAGGTTAGAGCATGAAGGTCTTACCGATGTTGATAGGATTTCCGCTCGCGAACTCTGGCTTATCGGAATTGTGTTGTACTGGGCTGAAGGTTCCAAGCAGTATGAGCATTCTCCGAGTACGGGTGTCACTTTCAATAATTCCGATTCCCGGATGATTAATGTCTTCTTGAAATGGCTTAAACAAATGGACGTGCCGGCATCAGCAATCGACTTTGAATTGTATGTTCACGAGGCACGAAAATCCGAAGTCTCCGCTTTTAAACGTTGGTGGGCGAAAGAGCTCAGAATATCCTCAAGTCAGCTCGACAGAGTTTATTTCAAGAAGGGAAATCCGAAAACAAAACGAAGAAACGTTGCTGACTTGTATCACGGTTTGATAAGGATTAAGGTGAATTCAATCACGGCTCTGAACCGGAGAATTAATGGCTGGGTTCATGGTATCGTTGCTTCATTGGGAGGTCGTCTAATGGTAGGACGGGAGACTTTGAATCTCTCAATCTAGGTTCGATCCCTAGCCTCCCAGCCAGTTTGAAATAGGGTCGGATTAACGCAGGACAAAATCCTAACGGCGGTGTCGAAATACTGAGCCGACCCGCCGGACCGATACCGGAATCCGCGCATTGGCGGCGGTGTTGTTTTATATTGTCTTGTGTCTGCGGTAGAATGTCCAAATGGCAGTGAACATCCACATTTTAAAAGCGAGCGGCACACTCGAGAAATTTGAAGACGCAATCGTATCCGCATTTGAAGGCGGACTGAGTGAAGTAACGAATAAGATTACTTTGCCGTCGGTTGATGTCGTGATTGACGACAACGGAAGCTCTGCAATTCCGGAAACCGGCGTCGGAGGTTTCGCTCCGTCAGCGCACCTTCTGTATATCCATATCAATCCGGAATTCAAAGATATTGAACAAAGACTGGGTTCTGAAATCAGAAGCACACTGACGCACGAGTTGCATCACTGTGCGTGTTGGGCCGCACGCGGGTACGGAAAGACGCTTCTCGAGGCGCTCATTTCTGAAGGACTTGCCGACCATTTTGATATTGAGGTAAACGGCGGTGAACCAAAGCTCTGGAGCGTTGCAATAAGTAGCGTTGAGCTCGCAAGACTGCTGGATAAGGCTAAATCAGAGTTCGGAAATGATTCCTACGACCACGCTGCTTGGTTTTTCGGATCAAAAGAAAAGGATATCCCCCGATGGGCAGGATATTCTCTCGGGTTTTCCCTCGTTGACGATTACCTTAAGAAAAATAACAAAAAGGCATCTGAATTAGTGGCGGCGGATGCTTTTTCTTTTGTCGCATAATTAAGCCCGTGAAGTGTCACCTTTCGGGCTTGAGTCTCCCTGTTGTGTTTGGGAAAGTTTAACTTTCCCAAAGCTGATACAATCCGCCTATGACCCTCATTGAGGAAGCGAAAGAACTCAATTTCCCGCCGGGAGAATATGTCATCGTCGGGAGCGGACCGCTTGAGGCGCTCGGTATACGCACCGCGAGCGACATAGACATCGCGGTCACACCCGCGCTCCATGCGCGCCTGCGCGCGACAGGGGAGTGGGAAGAGGAGGAGCGCTACGGAAAGATATTCCTAAAGAAAGGCAGGGTGGACATCAATCCACAGCTCTCGTGGTCGGAGTATCCGACCACGACCGAGGAAGCAATCTCTTCGGCGATGGTAGTGGACGGGGTGTATTTCATGAATCTCAACGAACTGAAAAAGTTCAAGCAGGCGCTTGGTCGAGAGAAAGATATCGCCGATATCGCGCTCATTGACGCTTATCTGGAACACATCCTTTAGTGATGCAGTACTTCGTCTACTTGCTGGAGTGCGGGGACGGTTCGCTCTATACCGGCATTACGACCGATGTGAAGCGGAGGTTCGCCGAACATCAGAGCGGTACGGGAGGCCGCTTTACCCGGGCAAAGAAGGCGACGCGCATCGTGTATACCGAACGGCACCCTGACCGGAGTTCGGCGCAGAAACGCGAGGCTGAAATAAAAAGCTGGCCACGCGCGGAAAAGCTGGCTCTGGTAGAATGACCTCGCTATGTCCATGAAGAAACGGGGAGTATATATGGGCGCTGGCGTAGTCGCGCTCGTTTCTATCTTGAGCTATTCCGGTTTCGTCGCTTCGGAATACCGCTCGGCGACCGCCGACGGCCCGGAAAAGTTTATCCCGCTTCCCGAGCTCAATAAGGCCGATTACAACGCGCGGATGCTCGCGCTCGCGCATGTGAGCAGTACGACGGAAACCGTGTCGACCGCCTCGACGTCCATCAGCGTCATTTCGACGACCACGCCCTCTCTCTGGCCAGTGGCGACGGTGTATCCGAAGGCGGATGCCATCCTGCCGTTCAAGCGCATCGTCGCCTACTACGGCAACTTCTATTCAAAAGAGATGGGCGTGCTCGGGGAATATCCGACCGAAGAGCTGCTCGCGATGCTTGCGAGTACGACCGCAAGGTGGGTTGCCGCCGATCCGACGACGCCGGTCGTACCGGCCATCCAGTACATTGCGGTCGTGGCGCAGGCAGGCGCGGGAAAGGAAGGGAAGTACATTCTCCGCATGCCGGATGACCAGATAGAACACGCGATTGATATGGCGAACCAAGCGCACGGCATCGTCATTCTTGATGTGCAGGTAGGGAAGAGCACCGTACAACACGAGCTCCCGATGCTTGAGAAATATCTGAAGATGCCGACCGTCCATCTGGCCATCGACCCGGAATTTTCAATGAAATTCGGCGATGCGCCGGGGCGCGTCATCGGCACGTTCGACGCCGCCGACATCAATTATACGGCGCAGTATCTCGCGGGCATCGTGAATGAGAACCATCTTCCGCCCAAGATTCTCGTCGTGCACCGCTTCACGCAGGACATGGTGACGAATTACCAGAAGATACAGCCCCTGCCGGAGGTGCAGATCGTGATGGACATGGACGGCTTCGGTTCGAAGGAGAAAAAGAGGAATACCTACGCGCGGGTCATCGTGCCGGAGCCGGTGCAGTTCACGGGCATCAAGCTCTTTTATAAGAACGACATCAAACCGCCCGCCAACGGCCTCCTCTCGCCTGCAGAAGTTCTCGGCCTCACCCCCGCGCCGATTTATATTCAGTACCAATGAGGTATGGAATCCGCACCGCAATTGCTGCATGAGGTCGTAGTGACTGCGATTGTCGTGAAGGATGGGAAATATCTCATCACGCGGCGGTCGCTAACGAAGAAGCGGTTCGGCGGCATGTGGACCGTACCGGGAGGGAAATTGGAGACGAGCGATTACGTAAACCTGCCGAAAGATACGAAAGACTATTGGTACAACGTACTGGAACAGGTGCTTCGCAGAGAAGTAAAAGAAGAAACAGGGCTTTCTATAAAAAATATTGAATACGTGACGTCGCTTGCGACGATCCACGCCGATGGCGCGCCGTCCCTGGTTATCTCCTGCATGGCGGACTGGGAGAGCGGGGACGTTGTCCTGCAAGAAAGCGAGACCGACCAACATGCATGGGTCTCGCTCGCAGAGGCGAAAGGGTATGAACTCCTTGATGGCATTTACGACGAACTCGTGATGGCGGAGGCGCGGCGTCGCGGAGAGAAGTCGGAGTGGAAGCGTGGTTGAAAAACAGCGGCCGCGCAGTGCGCGGCCGTTCATAGCGGCGAAGCCTCATGGTCAGAAAACTTTTCTGAACAAAAGCGCCTCGCCTCTCCCGGTGTCGTGGTCGTACGAGAAGGCTCCGGAAAACGTGGTATTTCTGTCCAGCCGGTAGGTGATACCGGCGCCGTGCCCTTTAAGAGGGTTGCCCGGCACCGACCCCACGCTAAACTGGTCGGAGAGTTGGAGTGTCCGCGTCGTCAGACTCTTCAGGTTCCAAGCGTTTGCATAATTCCCGACGGTTCCGAAGACGGAAACTTTCGCCTTTTCATCCGTAGGAATCGTCATCCACACAGGCGTCTGGGCTTGGCCGCCGAAACGGTACTGCTCAGAGCGAATTGACAGGCCGAAGCTAAGGCCTTTGACCCGGTACAACGAGAGATAATCGTCGCCATCCGCCAGTGCGGGCACGGAGACGAGTATGCTTAACAACGGTAGCAAAGAACTGAGTTTCTTCATGGCCGCCTCCTCCTTGTAGGTTGATGCCGCAAAGTTGTTAGACCCGGTATAAAGTGTAGCACCGTAAAAAGCGGCCGCGCGGGAGCGCGGCCGGTTCAGTGGACGAACGGTAAGAACTCGATACGGTCGAAATCTTTTGCACGACCTCGATAGTACACATTCGCACAGAATTTCCCGCCGCACGCGGCCCTTACGAACCAGTTGACGTCGGACTCGAACATGCGGTCGAAAGGAAGTTCTTCAAGCGGATACCATGAAGGAATCATATCCGCAGTTTCCTTGGGTTCGCCGAAGAATGTTTCCGTGCGATACACGTATACGGAGAAATCCGCTTCTCCGGCGGCATAGAAGTCAATGATGGCCACAAGTTCGAGTGAAGCGGGGTCAAGCTCGATGGCGAGTTCTTCTCGCGTCTCGCGGATGAGGCACTCGGGGATTGTCTCGCCCGGGTCAAGTTTGCCGCCTGGACCGGAAAGCACGCCCGTACCAATTTCGCCGCGCTTTTTCTCGCCCAAAAGGACCATCCCGTCTTGAATCACGATGCCCAGCGTTGCGATTTTCATAGAACCTCCTAATGGTTGCGTTTCCGGGCTATATGCTATCATTCCCCGCATATGGACACCAATGACACAACAAACAGCAAATTCTTACCAATCGCCGTCGTCGTCGCCGGCCTCCTCATAGCGGGAGCCGTCGTCTGGAACGGCTCGCACCCGGGAACGGCGGGCTCGCCGCAACAGCCCGGCGCCGCACCGGCGATAGCTGTGGATATCAAAAATATAAAGATGGACGGCGACCCGTATATCGGCCAGGCGAGCGCGCCGGTGACCATCGCGTTCTGGAGCGATTTCCAGTGCCCGTTCTGCAAGCAGTTTGAGCTCAACACGCTCCCGCAGATGGTGAAGGATTACGTGGATACCGGCAAGGCGAAGATCGTGATGATGGACTTCGCATTCCTCGGCAATGACTCCATCGCCGGCGGCGAGTACAACCGCGCGATCTGGAAGCTGTATCCGGACAAATACTTCGCGTGGCGCACGGCGATGTACAACGCGCA
>JAGWZP010000011.1 GCA_018968865.1 Patescibacteria group bacterium
CCTTGCTTCTTTGTAATCTCCTCCATTTTTCCGAGACATTTCTTTTGGAATTCGGCGTCGCCGACGGCGAGCACTTCGTCAACGAGGAGAATATCCGGTTCCATATGCGCGGCGACCGAAAAGGCGAGCCGGACATACATGCCGCTTGAGTAGCGCTTCACGGGCGTATCAAGGAACTTGCCGATACCGGAGAATTCCACGATCTCGTCAAACTTCCTCGTGATTTCTTTCCGCGTCATGCCGAGGATAGCGCCATTCAGGAATATATTCTCCCGACCCGTGAGTTCGGGGTGGAATCCCGTGCCGACTTCAAGTAACGATGCAATTTTACCGCGCATGACAATCTCGCCTTCGGTCGGAGGCGTAATCCCGGTCAGGATTTTCAGGAGTGTTGATTTTCCGGCGCCGTTTTTCCCGATGATGCCGACAACCTCTCCCGGTTCTACTGAAAAGCTGATATGCTTCAGCGCCCAAAAGTCCTCTTTAGTATCAATGCCGATGATTTGTTTCGCCTTATGCTTTACGAATCGAAAAGGACTACGGAGAATGTTAGCGAGAATATCGCGGAGCGCGATATAGCCCCCCTGCTGGTGCATGATGTCGTATCTTTTTCCGATGCCCTTGATTTCGATAATCGGTTCCATATCAGATAATGTCGGCGAAATAGCGTTCCATCTTTTTAAACATCATGACGCCAATGGCGAGCAAGACGGAAACCGCCGTGAAAGAGAGCCCCAAAAGGAGCCAGTTGATGGGCTCGGTCCCGAGCACTGCCGCGCGCGCCGCCTTGATCACGCCGGTCATCGGGTTGATAGCGAGTATCCACGAATATTTGCCCGCGATGCTTGAAGGATAAATGACCGGCGTGATGAAGAGAAGCATCTGGAGGAAGTAAGGGAGGATATAGCGCACGTCTCGATATTTCACATTGATGGACGCGAGGAAGAGTCCGCCGCCGAGCGCGGCGAGGTAAGTGATAACCAGTAGGAGCGGGAGGACGAGTAGACCGGAGAGATGGGGAAGGAATCCGTAATAGAACATAAGTCCGACGAGCACAATCGAGGCGACGCAGAAGTCAACGAAGTTGGTCGCAATAACGGCGAGCGGGAGAATCATCCGCGGGAAGTACACTTTCGTCACTATTGCCTGGTTTGAAATGAGGCTTCCGCTCACGTCGCCCAAGGACGACGAAAAAAACTGCCAGAAGAGAAGGCCGGTGTACACAAAGATAGGGTAGGGAACGCCATCGGAGGGCATATGAGCGAGCGCGCCGAAGAAGACGCTGAAAACGACCATTGCCATAAACGGCTGGAAAATCGCCCATCCGACGCCGACGACGGTCTGCTTGTAACGCACTTTGAGATCGCGCCACACGAAGAAATACATAAGCTCCCGGTAGTCCCAGAGTTCATGGAAGTCCCTCCAGCTCAAAACCTTTTTCGGCCGTATGATGGTGACGGTGCTACTCATAGTTCTCCTTGTACCACGCGTACGTGCTTTTGATACCGGCGTCGAGACCGATTTTATGTTTCCAGCCGAGCTTGTGGAGCTTGTCCACGTTCAGTAGTTTCCGCGGCGTGCCGTCGGGTTTCGTCCGGTCCCATACGATCTTTCCTTTGTAGCCGACGACTTTCCGTATCTTCTCGGCGAGAGACTTTATGGAGAGGTCGGTGCCGGTGCCGATATTGATGATGCCGGAGTCATTGTATTTTTGCATCAGGAGCACGCTCGCGTCCGCGAGGTCATCCACGTGGAGGAACTCCCGTTTCGGCGAACCGCTTCCCCAGATGACGACCTCCTTGCTCCCGTTCTCTTTCGCTTCGTGGAACCGCTGGATGAGCGCAGGAAGGACGTGCGAATTCACGGGGTCAAAGTTGTCATTCGGCCCGTAGAGGTTCGTCGGCATCACCGAGATGAAATTGGCTCCGTATTGCTTGTTGTACGACTGACACATGGTAATTCCCGCGATTTTTGCTATTGCATATGCACGATTTGTCGGTTCAAGTTCGCTTGTGAGTAGATATTCTTCCTTTATCGGTTGGGATGCGAGCTTGGGGTAGAGACAGGAACTCCCCAAGAAGAGGAGTTTCTTTACGCCGGAGCGGTAGGCGCTATCGATGACGTTGGTCTCAACAATCAAATTCTCGCGGATGAAGTCGGCAGGATACGTTTTGTTCGCCAGAATGCCGCCGACCTTCGCCGCGGCGAGGAACACATACTCCGGTTTTTCTTTATTAAAAAATGCGGCGACTTTTTTCTGGTCCATCAAGTCCAGTTCGGCATGCGTTTTTAAGACGAGGTTGGAATACCCCTTCTTCTTTAGGAGCCGCACGAGCGCCGACCCGACAAGGCCACGGTGTCCGGCCACGTAGATTTTTGACGTCTTTTTCATGATTTCTTCAGTAGTGTCTCAAGCCGCTTTCGTATGAACGGATGCAGCTTCCTCCCTCTGACCGGGAACCATGCGGAAGCATTATGCTGATTATCCAGCCGTACGGGCGTCTTTTCATCGATGACATATCCATAATACAGCACGACGGCGTGGTACGAGACGCCCTTGAACATTGATTTCTGATGCGATTCTTCTTGGACGCCGCCCAAAATAAGCTTCTTCGTGTTGACGCGTATACCGGCCTCGCGCCGCGCCTGGCGCGCTACGCCCTCAAGAATCTTTTCATTCTTCAACAGCCGCCCTCCGGCAGAGAAGTAGACGCCCTTGAGCGGATCGTTCGTCCGCCTGAAGAGGAGCGTCTTCGTCTTATCCTTATTAAGGAACAGAACATCGACCGTGAAAATGGGGACCGCATTTAGGATTTGGGCATACCGTTTCCGCGGTATCGGCGTATGGATGGATGGTCTCGGCGGTTTTTTCATTTTCCAGCTTCCTTTTCAAAATCGGATTCGGCCATCAGCCGGACGAGTTCCTTAAATTTTATTGTCGGCTTCCAGCCGAGTTTTTTCTTTGCTTTCGTGTAGTCGCCCCGCAGGATATCTACCTCCGCCGGACGGAAATACTTCGGGTCTATTTCTATGACCGTCTTTCCCGTTTTCGTGTCAATTCCTTTTTCTTTCAGGTCTTTGCCTTTCCAGACGATATGCATACCAAGTACTTTCCCCGCCTCTTCCACGAATTCCCGGACGCTGTGGGACTCGTTCGTGGCCAAGATGAAATCATCCGGTTCTGTGTGCTGGAGCATGCGCCACATGCCCTCCACATAATCCTTCGCGTGGCCCCAGTCGCGCTCCGCGTCCAGATTGCCGAGGTAGAGCTTCTGCTCCTTGCCGAGCTTGATGCGCGCGAGCCCCTGGGTGATTTTCCTCGTGACGAAGGTCTCGCCGCGCCGCTCGCTTTCGTGATTGAAGAGAATGCCATTGCTGGCGAACATCCCATAGCTCTCGCGGTAGTTCTTCGTTATCCAATAGGCGTACACCTTCGCCGCGCCGTAGGGCGAACGCGGATGGAAGGGCGTCGTCTCTTTAAGCGGCAGCTCGAGCGCTTTGCCGAACATCTCGCTTGAGGACGCTTGATAAAATTTCGTCTTGTTCAGACCGGCTTCGCGCATGGCGTCCAAGATGCGGATAGTGCCGAGCCCGGTAACGTCCGCCGTGTATTCCGGAATATCAAAGCTGACGCGCACGTGGCTCTGCGCCCCCAGGTGGTAAATCTCGTCCGGCTGGATCTTGCTCAAAAGACGGTTGAGGTTGCTTCCGTCGGACAGGTCGCCAAAATGGAGGTACAGCCGCCCATTGTGCTTGTGCGGATCCTTATAGATGTGGTCGATGCGGTGCGTATTAAAATTGCTCGCGCGGCGGATGAGGCCGTGCACCTCGTACCCTTTCTCAAGGAGAAGCTCGGCCAGGTACGAGCCGTCCTGGCCGGTGATGCC
This sequence comes from Patescibacteria group bacterium, assembly GCA_018968865.1. Next base: position 3,888 of record JAGWZP010000011.1, read on the forward strand.
GGTGATAAGGGCCTTCTTAGGATGGCGTTTCGGCATGGTGCGTACAATAAATATATGAATATGACGGCCAGTGCAGCCATCGTAGCATTGAGAACCTTTTCCCGCCGTTGGAAGTTTCAGGCGGCGCGGGTGTATACTAGACCCGTAATAATCAGGCCATAGTAACGTCACTAACCGTATGAACAAATACATATATACCATAGGGGCTTCCGTGCTTGCGCTCGCCATGAGCGGATTACCGGCCATCGCGCTCGCTGAAGACGGCGGGGGTGATGCGACCGCTCAGGTAGGCGTACAGGCGGGAGTGACCGCACGCGTCGGGGAAGGAGAATCGTCTCCCGGGGAACAGCAGAAGCAGGACGCAGAAGCGCTCCGCGAACAGCAGAAGCAACAGCTCGAGGCATCGAGCTCGGATAACCAAAACGGCGACCAGAATGTGCAGAGCGGAGATCAAGGCAAGCAGGAGATCGATCTTGAACTCGAGGATGATTCGAATCCGGCAACCTCATTCGAGGATCTTCAGCAGAAGATCGAGGTGCGCAAGCACCAGCTCGAACAGGAAGTAGCGAGTACGACAGAAGCGGACAAGAACATCGTTGAAAATGCGAATCAGGTGCGCCTTGCGGTACACGCGCTCCTTGCGTCCAAGGAACTCATCGGCGGCATCGGCTCGCAGGTGTCCGAGATAGCCAAGCAGATGAACGACTCGGTTGCAACGACGACGAACGCTGAAGCGAAGATACAGTCGCGCGGATTCCTCACCCGATTCTTCTTCGGCGGCGACAGTACGTCCGCAGATATCATTGCGCAGGAAGCTGCACAGAATCAGCAGCGCATCGATGACCTCACCAAACTTCTTGCCCAGGCAAATGTTCCGGCTGATGTCCAGGCAACGCTGAACGCGCAGATAACGGCGCTCAAGGATGCCCAGATGCGGCTCCAGACGCTTGCTGAGAGCGAGCAGAAAGCGTGGGGGCTCTTCAGCTGGCGGTTCTAAGCCCTTTCACCGGCAAACAACCCATGAAAGACCTCCGAGGTCTTTCATGGGTTGTTTTGTTATTCGAGAACCTGATTGATATCCGAGGAAATTTCAGTTTCCTTTAAATAATCTCTGATCACTTCTTGATAATTGCCGAATGCACTTCCAAACAAACCCTTATGAATAAGAGAGGGAAAATTCTTCTTGCCGCAGTAGTCAAGGTAACTGCTCCAGCGATATCCGTCTAAATATTTTAGCGCCCCGCGTGCGTTCGCAATGCCACCCTTATCACGTTCACGCCATTTGATTGCACCCGGAAAGTAATCAAGTGGATTTAGATGTAGATAGTGAAGTATGTACAATAAATGAGGTTCATTTTTTATAAGTATCTTCTTGGTCTTCCCTTGAAAGAGATGTCCGTGCCGTTCATATCGTTCGTTGTAATACTTTGCGTAACCAACATTTACTTTCGTCATAAATCTCGACAATCCGCCTTCAGCGAGTTCAGAGATGAGTAGGTGATAGTGATTCTTCATGAGACACCATCCATGAATCTCCACCAATTTTTCCCGGGCGCGTCTAAATGAAAGACCTCGGAGGTCTTTCATTCCAGGATCGAATAAACGATGCAAATTATCTGCCGGTCTTGTGTCATTGAATTCATAGAGATTGTGGACAAAACGCGCATAGTCCCGTGAATCTAGGAACAATTTACGCCCATCAATTCCTCTATTGAGTACGTGATGCAGCTCCATCTCATTAAATATAACCCATGAAAGACCTCCGAGGTCTTTCATGGGAATAATTGGGGAAGAACGGCGGGCGTGTGATATAGTTGCCCCATCATGTCGAATAGCGGGGGAGCGAAAACAATTGCACGGTGGGTCGCACTCGGAGCGCTGTTCCTTATCCCGCTCACCCCGCTTCTGGTCGCCAATTCGTATTTCTTCCCGTTCATCACCGGCAAGGCGTTCTACTTCCGCATCTTGGTCGAGCTGGCGGTCGCCGCGTGGGCGGTGCTCGCAGCCCTCGATGCGGAATATCGCCCCCAGTTTTCGTGGATCGGGGCGGCGGTTGTCGGTTTCGTCGTGTGGATGTTCATCGCGGATGCGTTCGCGCTAAACGCGGCGAAAGCGTTCTGGAGCAACTTCGAGCGCATGGAGGGTTGGGTGCTCCTCATCCACCTGCTCGGCTTCTTCGCCGTCGCGGGCGCGGTATTGCGGGTGGAGAAGAAATGGCGCGGATGGTTCCTGATGTCGCTCGGTGTCTCGCTCGTCATCGCCGCGTATGCGCTCCTCCAGCTTGCGGGCGTCTTCGCGATACACCAGGGTTCCACGCGCATTGACGCCTCGCTCGGCAATTCCGCCTACCTGGCCATCTATTTCCTCTTCAACGTGTTTATCGCGCTCTGGCTCGCGCTGACCGAGAAGCATGCGTGGCTCACCTGGTCGCTTATAGCGCTCGCCGTGCTCGAAACGGTCCTACTCTTCTTCACTGAGACGCGCGGCACGGTTATCGGGCTCGTGCTCGCCCTTGCGCTCGCAGCATTTCTCACCGCGCTCACGGCGGGGAAGCGCATTCGGCAGTGGGCGTGGTCCGGATTTGTCCTGCTCGTTCTCCTTTCCGGCAGCTTCTATCTCGCGCGCAATTCTGATTTCATACAGAAAAATCACGTGCTCAGCCGCATCGCCTCCATCTCGCTCTCCGACGGCCAGACACGCTTCACTATCTGGCATATGGCGTGGCAGGGGACGCTCGCGAGCCCCATCGTCGGCTGGGGGCAGGAAGGTTTCAATTATGTCTTTAACACCTACTACGATCCGTCCCTGTACGGACAGGAACAATGGTTCGACCGCGCGCATAACGCCTTCATCGACTGGCTCATCGCCGGGGGCATACCGGCGTTCCTGCTCTATCTCTCCTTGTTCGGCACGGCTATCGTGCTGCTCTGGCGGAGTTCCGAACTCTCGCGCCCCGAACGCATCGCCGTCACCGCCGCACTCGTCGGGTACGCCGTCCACAATCTCTTCGTTTTCGACAACCTCTATTCATACGTTTATTTCTTCGCGCTCCTCGCGCTCGTCGATTCGCAGGTCGCACGGCCCTTCAAGCGCCTCGAAGCGATGCCGGTGCTTCCCGCCACGGAGGGCATCACGTATGCGCTTCCGATAGCGGCGGTAGGCGCGTTCGCGCTCATCTGGTTCGTGAATATCCCCGGCATGGGCGTGGCGTCCGAGCTTATCACCGCCCTCTCGCCCTCTTCCGCCGGCATTGATGCGAACATCGCGGCCTTTCAGGACCTCGCCGCGCATCCGTCATTTGCAGGACAGGAGGTGCGCGAACAGCTCGTCAGTTTCGCAGGGACGGTTATCCAGAGCTCGCAAGCCACCAATGCGCAGAAACAGCAAATGGCTCTGCTCGCGATAAGCGAGATGCAAAAACAAATCGCCGCGTACCCGCGCGACGCGCGCGAATATCTCCAGCTCGCCTACGTCTACCGCGCCGCCGGGGACGGAGCCGACGCGCTGAAACAGATCCAGACTGCCGCGCTCCTTTCGCCGAAGAAGGAAGATATATGGATCCAGGCAGGCGCGACCGAATGGGATCTGGGCGATACGAAAGCGGCTCAAACAGACTTCACGACTGCGTATACGCTCGGTCCGCAATTCCCGGAACTCGCCGCGTATGCCGCCGCCGGTGACATCGCCGTCGGCGATACGGCTACCGCCGACAAGATACTGCAGAGCGCGTACGGTACGGTGGATGTGGACAGCGACATTCTCGCCGTCGCGTACTACCGCACCAAGAACTGGCCGCGGCTCATCAGACTCTGGCAGTTCCGTACGACGAAGCCCGATGCGAGTGCGGATACCTGGTTCTCGCTCGCGGCGGCCTATTACATGGGAGGCGATACAGCGTCTGCAATCGCTACGCTCAATAAGGCGGCTACGCTCTTTCCCGCCGCCGCTACTTCCGCCGCGTCAGCTATCGCGCAGATAGAAGGGAAGGCTCCGGCGAAATGAGAGTTGAAGAAAACGTTCCGCTTGCGCCCCGCACCACGCTCGGTGTGGGCGGCGAGGCGCGATTTTTCATAGAAGCGCATACCGAACAAGATATTAAGGATGCGCTCGCCTGTGCGCGGCAGCGCGCGCTGCCGCTCTTTGTGCTCGGCGAAGGAAGCAACGTGCTCGTACCGGATGCCGGCGTCGCCGGCGTCGTGCTGAAGATGGCGCTGAACGGCACCACGATCGAGGAAGAGGACGGGAGCATGCTCCTTGTCGCGGGTGCGGGAACGCTCTGGGATGACGTCGTTGACGAAGCGGGCGTGCGCGGCGTCTTCGGCATCGAGAATCTCGCGGGCATTCCCGGTTCGACGGGCGGCGCCGCGGTGCAGAACATCGGCGCCTACGGTGCAGAACTTTCCCGCACTTTTGCGTATGCCGACACCATCGACGGCGCGACCGGTGTCGCGCGCCGCGTCGAGCGCGCCGATGCGGGATTCGCATACCGCACCAGTTTTTTCAAAGAGCATCCCGAATGCATCATCACGCGCGTCGCGCTGCGGCTTGTGAAAACCGCAGGGCCGAACATTGCGTACGCTGACCTTGCGCGCGCGCAGGCTGAAGGCGCGGCGCTTACGACGCCGCGCGAGATCGCGCGCGCCGTGCGCGCAATCCGCGCGCTGAAATTCCCGCGGGAGGGCGCCGAAGGCTCTGCGGGATCGTTTTTTAAGAATCCGGTCGTTTCTCTGGCGCGCGCACAGGCACTGGCGCAGCAATTTCCCGGCCTTCCGGCGTTTCCGCAGGACAATGGCGCAGTGAAGCTATCGCTTGCCTGGCTCCTCGACCATGCGCTCTCGCTCAAAGGATTTTCAAAAGGGAACGTGCGGCTTTACGAGAAGCAGCCGCTCGTTCTCGTCGCGCAAAAGGGCGCCCGCGCGGAAGAGGTGGACGCATGCGCGCGCGCGGTCGAAGAACGGGTGCTCGCCGCCACCGGCATTGCCATCGAGCGCGAGGTGGAAACGTTCGGTGTGCGCGGCTACTCGGCACTCGAACATATTTCATGAAAGTTATCCACACTTTATATTTTTTCTTTACACAAAATAACTTCTGCGCGCGATAATGAAGCATAGAAACGTTCGCGCATGATGCATGTCGCGCGTGAACGGGTCGACATATCAGCTACATAATTTGCAACCACCATGGCAAAAAAGCGCAAGGCCGCAAAGAAGGCAACGAAGAAGCGCAAGGCAAAGAAGCGTCGCGCGTAGTTTTGAAAACGGAAGAAACCCCGCCTCGGCGGGGTTTCTTCCTTTTTGGTATACCCAGCACTCACTCTACGAGATTAGATTTATGAAGCATCGACCGTAAGCGGCAACCACTGGTTAGAGAGTGAGTGCTCGGGTATACTGCATCTTAATGCTCGGGCTCTCTCGTTTTTTCTCTTCCAACCAATCCGCAGCCTTCCTTCGGGCCGCGGCGCCGGTCGTGGCGGCAGTGAATGCGCTCTCGGAGGAGCTGAAAGGGTCCTCGGATGAGGCATTGCGTGCGCGGCTCCGTGAGGTGCGCGCTCGCGCGCGGGAAGCGGGCGAAACGCCGGCCGCCGACCTTCCGCTCGTGTTCGCACTTGTGCGCGAAGCGGCGCTCCGCACGCGCCGCGAGCGCCATTTCGATGTGCAGCTCGTCGGCGGTCTCGCGCTCGCGCAGGGGAAAATTGCCGAGATGCGTACCGGCGAGGGCAAGACGCTCGTCGCCACGCTTCCCGCAACGTTCCACGCGCTCTCGGGGAAGGGCGTGCAGGTTGTCACGGTGAACGATTATCTCGCGCGCCGCGACACCACGTGGATGGGACAGGTCTACGATTATCTCGGCCTCACCGTCGGCGTCGTGACGTCCACCGGCTCCTACCGCTACGATGCGTCGCATGTTGCCAAAGAAGAGGACAAGGAGCGCGACGCCGCCGGAGCGTTCAAGGTGTTCTACGACTATCTGCATCCCGCGACGAAGAAAGAGGCGTACGCCTGCGACATCACGTATGTCACGAACAACGAGCTCGGGTTCGACTACTTGCGCGACAACACCGCGTACGATGCGGGGCAGATCGTCCAGCGGGGATTTCATTACGCCATCATCGACGAAGTGGACTCTATCCTCATCGATGAAGCGCGCACGCCGCTCATCATCAGCGGGCCTTCGGGCGATTCGCAAAATCTCTACGAACGGTTCGCCGGCATCGTCCGCGATTTTGAAGAGGGCGCCGATTATTCGGTGGACGAGAAGCAGAAGGCGATCCAGATTACCGAGGCGGGCATGCACAAGGCCGAGGAGGCGCTTGGTCTCGAGAATCTCTATACCGAGGGCGGGATGAAGTACGCGCATCACCTCGAGACGGCCGTGCGCGCAAAAGCGCTGTTCCAGAAGGACAAGGAATACGTCGTGCGGGGGAATGAGGTGGTCATTGTGGACGAATTCACGGGGCGGCTCCAGAGTGGCCGCCGCTGGTCGGAGGGCCTGCACCAAGCCATAGAAGCCAAGGAAGGCGTGCGCGTGCAGGAGGAAACGCGCACCTTCGCGACGGTGACCTTCCAGAATCTGTTCCGCATGTACAGCCGGCTTGCCGGCATGACGGGTACGGCGCTTTCTTCCGAGGAAGAATTTTATACGGTGTACGAACTCGAAGTCGTCGTCGTCCCGACCAACAAGCCCTCGGCGCGCAAGGACCACGATGACCTCATTTTCCAGACGGCCGCGGGGAAGTACCGCGCCGTCGCGCGGCAGGTGCTGGAGCGGCACCAGAAGGGGCAGCCGGTGCTGGTCGGCACGGTCTCCATCGAAGACAACGAGACGGTGAGCGAGTATCTCGCCAAAGAAGGCGTGCCGCACGAAGTGTTGAATGCGAAGAATCATGAACGCGAAGGCGAGATCATCGCCGAGGCGGGTTCGGCGGGGCGCGTGACGGTCGCGACGAACCTCGCCGGCCGCGGCGTGGACATCAAGCTCGGCGGCGCGCTCGCGACCGGCGACCAGCGCGCGGCGGTCGTTGCCGCGGGCGGGCTCATGGTCATCGGCACCGAGCGGCACGACGCGCGCCGCATCGACAACCAGCTCCGCGGCCGTTCGGGTCGCCAGGGCGATCCCGGTGAGACGCGTTTTTATGTGTCGCTTGAAGACAAGCTCATGCGCGTGTTCGCCGCCGAGACGTTGAAAAAGGTGATGGGCCGCTTCGGCATTCCCGAAGACGAGCCGATCGAGAGCGCGATGATAACGCGCTCTTTGGAAACCGCGCAGAGCCGCATCGAAGGGTTCAACTTCGACTCGCGCAAACAGGTGCTCGCCTACGACGATGTGATGAATACCCAGCGCCTCGCCATCTACGCGCGCCGCCGCGCCGCGCTCTTGGGAAGCGATGAAGACGTGGAGGCGCTCGTTCGCGCGCTCATCGGCGACGGGGAAGTAGCGCTCGCCGCGCTTGCGGCGAAGAAGGCCGAGCTCGGGGGTGCATTCATCGAGAATATTCGCAGACTCCTTCTGCAGGTCGTCGATATGTTCTGGCTGGAACATCTGGAGACGATGGATTATCTGCGCCGCTCGGTGTCGCTCCGCGCGTACGGCCAGCGTGATCCTTTGATAGAGTATCGGCGCGAAGGGCTCATGCGCTTCCGGCAATTGGAGGAGAATATCCGTGCAGCAGTCGCCGATGCGTTGCCGCGTTTACAAGGCGCCGACGCCGCGCGCATCCGCGCGGAAGAGGAGCGGATGCGCGCCGCACTCGTCGCGGCGGGGCAGGAAGAAGGCGCCGCAATGCCGGTGGTGAAGGGTGCGGCGTACGGCCGCAACGATTTCGTTACTATTAAGAAAGGGGATGCGACCCAGACGCTCAAATACAAAAAAGCCGAACCGCTCCTCGCAGAAGGCTGGGAGATTGTTTCGTAAAGCACAGATTTGGTCTGGGATGCAAATAAAAATACTACCATATATGGTAGTGTTTTTATTTGCATCAACTTATCTATACGAGGATTTTGGCTCGGGGAAGAGGAGGAAGTGGAGAGGGTAGCGCCGTTTGAAGCGAAAGAGCATGCTTTTTGCGTATTTCTTTTTAAAGTCGCGCTTTCCAAACTCTTCTTCCATAGCCGCAATCGCCGTTTCGTATCCCGGCAACTGATCTTTAAGCCATAATCGTATGCGTTCAATAGTGGTGTAACCCGCTCCGGTTCTTTGTCGGATTGAATCTGATGTTTCGTTTTGAAGAAGGAGCCGCGCAATAAGGATTCGCCGTCCGAGCATAACGCGCTCACTTTCGGTGAGAAGATCTCGAAGGAAAAGTTTCATTGCGGCACGTCCGCGCACAGTTCCCGCAGCGGTATATAGTGCGTCAAGCGTGTGAATTCTCTCTTTTTCGCTAAGTTCACTTATTCTCTTTTTCATATGTAGAATATTACCATATATGGTAGTACGGTAACACGGGATAATTGTAGTCCATTGTGGTAGGGTGGAGGATATGGCGTTTGTTGATGAAGCGGCGATATATGCGGAGTCAGGGAAGGGCGGCGACGGCGTCATCCGCTGGCTGCGCACCAAGGAGTCCGCGCGCGGCGGGCCCTCCGGCGGCGACGGCGGCAAGGGCGGCGACGTCGTGCTCGTCGGCGTGCGCGATCTCGCGGCGCTCGCGCACTACCGGTACGAGAAAAAATTTCATGCGGAGAACGGCGAAGCGGGCAAGGGAGAATTGAAGCACGGCAGAAACGGCAAGGACGTGCTGCTGAACGTGCCGATCGGCACGTTCGCGCGCGTGGTGCAAACGGGCGAAGAATACGAAATTACCAAAGAAGATGAGCGCATCGTCCTGTTTCGGGGAGGGAAGGGCGGGCTCGGCAATGCGCGCTTCAAGAGCTCCACAAATCAGAATCCGTTCCAGCAGACCCTGGGGCGAGCGGGCAAGGGTGGGGATATCCTCCTCACGCTCAAGATCATCGCGGACGCCGGTCTCATTGGCTTGCCGAATGCAGGGAAGTCCTCGCTTCTGAATGCGCTTACGCGGGCCAAGTCAAAGGTGGGTTCCTATCCGTTCACGACACTCGGGCCGAATCTCGGTGAGTTCTATGGGCGCATACTCGCGGATATCCCCGGTCTTATCGAGGGTGCCTCGTCCGGTCGAGGCCTCGGCATAAAATTTCTTAAGCATGTAGAGAGAACAGGAATCCTGCTACATCTCGTCTCGGCTGACCAAGATGACCCCCTTGCGGCGTATAGGGAAGTGCGTAACGAGGTGGAGTTATTCGGTCACGGGCTCTCCACAAAGAGAGAGATCATCGTCCTGTCTAAAATAGACCTCGTTTCTCCAGGCGAGTGCGAAACAAAAATGCGCTCATTGGCCCATGAGACGGGCAGGGAAGTGCTTTCGGTGTCGGTTACTGACCCCAAAGCGCTTAAAACGTTTGCCGACCGGCTCACCCAGATGCTTGACGGGAAGTAGCGGGAAGCAGTGAGCAGGTTGATTCTGTCTACTGCCTACGGCATACTGCCTACTATGTATCGCCCCACCATCGGCCTCGAGGTCCATGCGGAACTCGCGACCAGAACCAAGATGTTCTGCGATTCCGCAAACGACCCCGACGAGACGCGGCCGAATGTAAACGTGTGTCCGGTATGTCTCGCGCATCCAGGCACGCTGCCGGTGGTGAACCGCGAAGCGGTGCGGCACATTTTGCGCATCGGGACAGCCATCGGCGGGAAGCTCGCCGATTTCAGCGAGTTCGACAGGAAAAGTTATTTTTATCCGGACATTCCGAAGGGATATCAGATCAGCCAGTATGTGCACCCGCTCATTTCGGGCGGCGAACTCTCGGGCGTCGCCATTACGCGCGTGCATCTGGAAGAGGATACGGCGAGCTCAGTGCATGCGCACGGCAAGAGTCTTGTCGATTTCAATCGTGCGGGCATTCCGCTTATGGAGCTCGTCACCGAACCGGTCATCCGCGATGCAGAGACCGCTGGACGCTTCGCGCGCGAATTGCAATTGCTCTTGCGTACGCTTGGCGCCGGCGAAGCGAATCTGGAAAAAGGCGAAATGCGCATGGAGGCGAATATTTCCGTATCAAGGTTCGACCTTAAATCCGTGTCCTCCAAGGTCGAACCTTTGGGCACAAAAGTGGAAGTGAAAAATCTGAATTCATTCCGTTCAGTTGAGCGCGCCATTGCCCACGAGATACAGCGGCAAATCGCGCTCATCGAGAGCGGCGGGCACGTGGTGCAGGAGACGCGCGGCTGGGATGAAGCGAAGCAGGAGACCTTCCATCAGCGGTTTAAAGAGGGGAGTGCCGACTACCGCTACTTCCCGGAGCCGGACCTTCCCAAGCTTTTCCTTTCCGAGATACCCGAGTTCTCTCCGGAGGCGATACGGGCATCGCTGCCGGAACTCCCATGGGAACGCCGCGCGCGCTATGCGACGTCGTATGCGCTTAAGGAGAGCGATGCGGCCTATCTTTGTGCGACGACGGAGCGCGCGGAATTTTTTGATGCGGTCGCCCGCGCGCTTGGGAATAAAAAAGAATCCGTCGCGCTCGCCGCGAACTACATCGTGTCCGATCTTGCGGGCATCTACGCGAAAAAAGGGAACGAAGATTTTTCATCACTTGATGCGGGAGCATTCGCGCGACTTATCGGTCTCGTCGCATCACGCGAACTCTCCTCGCGCGGCGCAAAAGATACGCTCCTCATCATGGTGGAGAAGGGCGGGGACCCGGAAGCCATTGCGCGAGAACACAACCTCATCCAGGTACACGACCCGGCCATGCTGGGGGCCATAGTGGATGCGGTGCTTGCCGAGGAGGGGAAGGCGGTAGGGGAGTATAAGAGCGGCAAGGCGGCCGCGTTCCAGTACCTTGTCGGGAAGGCAATGAAGGGAAGCAAGGGTGCAGGGAATCCCCAAGAACTGCAAAAACTCATAATTTCTAAGCTCGGTTAATAGTTGTGCACAGCTCTTCCATACCAGCCGAGATATGGCTATACTGTAGGCATGGATGAGATCCTCATAGGAGAAAAGAAATATGTATCGTCAAAGCAAGCCGCAAAAGTGACCGGCTATGCAAAGGATTATATCGGCCAACTGTGCCGTGAAGGGCGAGTGCCGGCACGGCTTGTGGGAAGGTCCTGGTATGTTTTGGAGACGGCTATCCACGATCACCGCTTCGGCGAACAGAAGATTGAGCGGGAAATAGAAGCAAAAAACTCCGAGGCGCCGGCAGCGTCATCTGCGTGGGAGTCGCCACGCTACTCGGCGTCCGATGCGGAGACGCTTCCTTCGGTAAATCGTCTTCGGGACACGGAAGGAGGAGAGGGAAATGATGCTTCACAGCACCTGCAGGACTCCTGGAGGGCATGGTTTGACCGTATAGCAGACTCCGCACCGATTCCCAGTATTCCCGATATCGTGCCGGAGAAGCCGCAAAAGGCAGAAAAAGAGCTTATAGAAGAGATGAAGGAAAAGGAAGAAGTGCGAGAGGAGAGGGAAGTAACTGTTCCTGTTCGAGCGGTGTACCACCAGCCTCCGGAAGAGCTGCTTCCGCACCGTTCAGGAATTCAACTCCCCAGCAACGAGGGGAAAGAGGAAGAACAGATGGATTCTGAAGAGAAAATGGCTCGTAGAGGAGGGAGGAAATCCGTAATGGTCATGCAGGTAGCCGGTGCACTGTTTGCGTTGCTTATAGCAGGTCTCGCAGTCGTTGGAACAGGATATTTTGATGAATACATCGTCTCGAATACACAAGCTGGTATATTAGCAGGTGTTGAAGTTTACAATAGGTAGTTTATTTACTAGCTTTCTCGTCTCGGATATACGAGACTCTATTTAATAGAATATTGCTCCGAAATTAAGATTTATTCTCTGTGTGATAGCCCTCTAGGAGGTTCATAGAGGGATCATACGCTATATATCGTATTCAAAGGGTTATCTAAGGTATAGAGGCATGAAGTTTGTTTATAAGCAGGTATAACGTAACCTGCGGAAAATAGAATTCTGCATATCCATAAGGAACCGTGCCTGCACATACATATATTAGGCACTAAAGAGTCTCTTCGCATCTCATCCGGAATCAGTAAATACATCCTATATAGTTCGTATAAACGGAATATCGCATCTAACTAGTGTATTGCTTGCTTCCGCTATGGCTTGGCGGGCCTACGAGTACCACGTTTTTGCCTTCCATCGCTCAAACTATCCCTCTAAAGCCGTTTGAGAGGCTATTTTTTCTGAAATGCGATCCAAAAATTCAATTTTTCCGCTTAAATCTTCCTATCTAACCGGAGACAGTTTGGATGTCGCTACGGGGCATTTTTAAACGCATAAGTTATCCACAAATTTTTCGTAGGGGATGCCGAAATGATAAGTTATTATTTAGTTAATTCGTCTATCCGACATGGATCCTTTTCTTAAAGAAAATTTAATAACGACAAAGGATGCAAGTGAACTTTCTGGATACACTTCGGACTATCTCGCGCGTCTCGCTCGTTCAGGAAAAATTGTCGGGAAAAGAATCGGGCATAGCTGGTTCATCGAGCGTGAATCGCTGACGCATTTCCTCGGCCAGCAGGGCGATCGCAAGATTGATCACGCGCGCGCGCTCGCGCGCGCGCGCGAAGTGGAGTATCGCGCGCACCGGTCGCTCCTCGGCCGCACGACGAAGTCGTTGACAAAGCCGATTCAGATACCGCAGTTCGGTATCGGACATATCGGACACCCGATGTCCGATATAAACACAGGGAAATCCTCGCTACGTTCCCAAGTCTTTGCGCTATCGGTCGCCGGCATTGTCGTGTTCTCCAGCGCGCTCGCGGCGCAAGCGGCCGTCATCCCGCAGATCGCCGATGTGGCCGCATCGATAGCGCGCTCGGTCGCCAGCGGATTCGATGCGACGTTCGGCGCCATCCCCGCGCATGTCGCAGAACATATTTCCGCCGCGGACACGGTGGCGCGCGCGCAGAGCGCACGCGTCGCTTCGCAGAGCTTGCGCGCATCCGCGGATATCGCGATGCCGTTGCTCGCGAAGCTCGATTTCTCTTCCGTGCAACTTCCCTTCTCCGAAAATTCTTTTGCTACACGACAGCGCGAAGGTCCAGCCGCCATGGCGTCGGCGAATGTGGCGACGAATACACCGGCGCTCTCGGTTGAAAATGTAAAATCGTTTGCACGCGATGCGTACGCGAATCTCTCGTCGCCGTCGCTCATAACGCGCGCGCTCGCGCGGGGATACGTTGCACTCGGCGACGATGCGTATAGCGCCATCGCCGCTTCGCTTGCGGCCTACCGCTCGCTTATTGAAACCGCGGGTGCAAACACGCTCGCGCTCGCCGCGACGACGCGCGACATGCTCGCCGGCGCTCCGCAGGCCGTCAACCGGGTGAATCTCGCTTTCGGCCAGAGCATCATTTCCGCGACGCACTTTGCGATACGTGCGGACGTCTCGCTTGCGTACGGGACGGCCGCTGCCGCGCCGGCGACCGCCCGCGCGACTGTCGCGTTCATCGGGTCTGCGGGCGACCTCCTCGCCGGCGCCACCGCGCGCGTGCCCGCGCTCGCCGCCGGGCTCTATCTGCGCGCGACTGCGGCGCCGGCCGAGCTCGCTCCCGCCGTCGCGCAGGCGGTCTTCAATGCGGAGTACGCGGGAGCGGTCCGCTTCGCTTCGGCCGCGCACACTACCGCCGCTACGTACCTTGCGCTCGTCGAGAATACCGGCGCCGTCGCATACTCGGGGACGACGGGAGCAGTCGCGCTCGCGCACACCGCCGCGCCGCTCTTTACGCACACCCGCGCGACGCTTGAAGACGCGTACCTCGGCGCGCTCGGCACAAGCGCGCTCGCACTCGACAGACTTGCGCGCGGGCCGGGAATCGCCGCCGTGCTCGTTGCCGCACATCCCGCGCTCTCGGTCACCCAACAAATCGCACTCGGCACGTACGAGACGATCCACGCCATCATGAGTTCGACGACGAACACACTCGCAACCTTGTTCATGCCGTTCATCCAAACGCCGCCCGTCGTACTTCCGAACGGCACGGTAGCGAAATCGCATTTCGTCATCGCATCCACGTCGCCCGCGTTCGCGACGACCCGCAATTCTTACACGACGCTCGTGCAAGGTGTCTCTTCGGAGTTCGTACAACAAACGCTTGCGATACAGCGCGGAAACATCCTCGCGACCGTCGCCGGCATGATCCAGCCGGTCGCCGCGCAAGGCGTCACGAACATGACGACCATTCAGCAGGTCAACATGATTCAAGATCTTTCTAATCTCATTGTTAGGAACGGCGACTTCCGCGGCAGTACCTTCTCAGGCGGAAACGTGTCGGGTGCGGTCTCCGTCTCCGCTACCACCGGCAGCTTCGGCACGCTGAGCGCGTCTACGGCAAACATCGGCACCACCACCGTCACCGGCGACCTCACCGTCACGGGCACCATCACCCCGGGCGTCGTCGCGGCCGGCAATTCCGTCTCCGCGCCGTACTTCATCGCCTCCGCCACGAACGCCACCAGCACCTTCGCCGGCTCGCTGAACGTGGACAACGGCGGCCTCGTGTACGCGACCTCCACTAAGAACGTGGGCATCGGCATCCTCTCGCCGGCCGCGCTCCTCGCCATTAAGAACAGCACCAGCACCCAGCCGATATTCGTCGCGCAGAATGACCTTGGTTCGGAAATGTTCCGCATCACCAACGCCGGCTTCGTCGGCATCGGCACCAGTTCGCCGACTTATGCGCTCGCGGTCGAGGGCTCCTCTTCGCTCGGCAATCAGGCGATCGCCGGCTACTTCACCGCCACCAGCTCCACCGCCACCAGCACCTTCGCCGGCTCGCTCGCCGTCGGCACCAGCTCGCCTTGGGGCAACGGCCTCTTCACCGTCGGCACGTCGTCGCCGCTCATTTACGTCTCAAACACCGGCGGCCGCATCGGCATCGGCACCAGCACTCCCGCGAGCATCCTCGACATCTACGGCACCGATGCGCTTCACCTGCCGGTCGGCACCTCGGCACAGCGTCCGGGAATGGCGCTCATTGGGCAAGTCCGCTTCAACACCGACACGCACCAGTTCGAGGGCTACAACGACAGCGGCGTGTGGCAGGGCATCGGCGGCGTCATCAACCCCGCGCTCTCGACCAAGATAACCGCCGGCACCGATGACTACCTGCGTTTCTTCACTTCAAGCGCGGAGCGCATGACGATAGGCAACACCGGCAACATCGGCGTGGGCACCACCTCGCCGTTCGCGCACTTCTCGCTCGCGGGCACCGCGGGCGGCACGCAAAACCTCCTCGCCGTTTCCACCAGCACCGCTGGCTTTGCGACGACGACTGCGCTCACCATCAATCAGAATGGTGACCTCGCGCTCCTCAATGGCGCGAACCTGACCGTCGGCGGCAACCTGACCGTCACCGGCGCGACCACTTTCTCAAACGCCATCACCGGCCCCATCACTTCCACCGGCACGTCCACCGCCACCTATTTCGCCGCCTCCCAGCGCGGCTTCGCGGGAGCGCCGGCATTCACGTTCTCCGGTGACCTCACGACCGGCCTTTGGTCGCCGCTCGCGAGCATGCTCGCCATTTCCACCGGCGGCGTCGAGCGCGTGCGCGTGGACTCGTCCGGCAATGTCGGCATCGGGACGACCTCGCCTCAGAGCAGGCTCGCTGTGTCAGGGGGCTTGAGTGTCGGGGCGGACTATAACATTGCGGCGCCCACGAATGGGGCAATCATAGAAGGCAACGTCGGCATCGGGACGACGAACCCGGGGAACAAGCTCAGCGTGCAGGGCGGCTTCAATCTCTCGAGCGATGGTACAAACAACGTTACGTTCACGAACAATGGCGCGACGGGCGCAGGGAATGCCGCGCTGCTGATACAGACCGGCACCGGTAATTTCGAGATTGATAAAGCCGGCAACGTCGGCATCGGGACGACTTCGCCGTATGCTCAGCTCTCCATCGCCACGCCGAACGGCTCGACCGGGAGTTTGAGTACCCTCTTCACTATCTCTTCTTCGACGCAGGCAGGCGCGACCACCACCCTCATGACGGTGCTGGCGAATGGAAATGTGGGGATTGGGACATCGAGTCCGACATATGCTCTGGGGGTAAATGGTTCAATCCAGACGGCTCCGGGAGGTGAGTTATATTTCGGGACGAATAAACCGTCTGTCCAAGACCCCACGAATTATCCAGGAATTTGGATTGGCAACAGCAACTCATCAATTATGGGCGAAACGACTGTCGGATATAAAGGACTGCTATTTAATGCGAACGTTGCCCGTTCTGGTGGCACTTGGGTACAAATCGACAATAGCAAGTCATCTTGGCAGTCGTATATGGATTATGACAGCACCGTGGATGCCTTCGGCATTATCAGATCGGCCGCCGGTATTGCACCAGCGAGTGGGCAACAAATGTTCATCATAAAAGGTAGCGGCAACGTCGGCATCGGGACGACCTCGCCTCAGAGCAGGCTCGCTGTCTCCGGTGGCGCGTCAATCGGCGCGGACTATAACACTGCGGCTCCGTCAAATGGGGCAATCATAGAAGGCAACGTCGGCATCGGCACCACGACACCGGGCGCGCTCCTCGCGGTGCAGGGCAACGGCCTCTTCGCCGGCACGCTCACGGCGAACAACATCACGGCCACCGGCACGATGAGCTTCGGTACGACGACGATAACGAATCTTGCCGTCACGAACACGTCGAGCTCGACGTTCGCTGGCCCTGTGAGTATCGGGACCACAGGAAGCGCGGCAGGCGAGCTGTATGTCGTGAATAAGAGTTATGTTAATTATCCGCTCATTGTCGAGAACGAGGCCGGGCCGTACGGATTTGGTAGCGTACACAGTGGAAACGTACTGCAGATAGCCAAGGTCGGAGGAGGGTTGACGAACTTCACTATCGACTCCTCAGACAATTCAGATACCATTCTTGGTTTCAATGGCGCTGGCGGACGAGGCACTCTTACCGCGAAAGGTGATTACAACTGGTATCTCGACACGAACAGTGGCTTCGGGACAGGTCATCTCTACCTGAACGACACGAGCACCGGCAATGTCCTCATGGCGAACGGCGGCGGCAAGGTCGGTGTTAACACGTCCGCGCCATATAGCAAACTGCAAGTGACGGGCAGTGGAACGGGGACAGGGCAAACGTTCGCAGTGGTGAACAGTGCCTCGACGACCCTCATGCAGGTCCTCGATAACGGCAACGTCGGCATTGGGATGACGACGCCAATAGATAAATTGCAAGTCTATGGAAATCTGAAAGTTTCGGGGTATGACGGTGGTAGCGGCGTCATCTCCTTCGGCGATGCAGCGGCGGCCGCAACGAGCACAAGCGCCGGTGTCTATATTGGCCGCCAGCTCGATCTTTTCAGCGGTGTTACTGCATTGAGTTTGGGCGGATTCGGTGGGTTTGCATTCCATACTGGCGATACTGCGGGCGCGACGACGACGCCGAAGATGGTCATCATGCAGAACGGCAACGTCGGCATCGGGACGACGAATCCGCAAGCGAAGCTGGATGTGCAGGGCATCGCGAGTAGTACCGCTTTTTACGCCAACAACGGAACTGTAAGTGCCCCAGGGTACTCGTTCAGTTCGGCGACCAATGCAGGACTGTATTGGGACGGGACGTTTGTAAATGTTGCTGTGGGCGGTTTAAGAGTCGCATACATCGGCGCAACTGACGCAAGCCTGCCTGCCCTCACACTCGCTGGTGCATCGCGCATTGTAAATTCGAGTGACGGTGTGATTAAAATCTCCAACAATGCCGGTACTGACTTCAACCGCCTGCAGTTCGGCGGGACAACCGCTTCATTCCCGGCAATTCACAGCATCAACACCTCTACTGGCGCACAGAACGCCTTGCAAGTCATAGCGGCAGATGGTTCTGGGAACACGAACTTGCTAGTAACCGGCAACGTCGGCATCGGGACGACCTCGCCTCAGAGCAGGCTCGCTGTGTCAGGGGGCTTGAGTGTCGGGGCGGATTACAACATTGCGGCGCCCACGAATGGGGCAATCATAGAAGGCAACGTCGGCATCGGGACGACGAATCCGACCGACCTATTTTCTGTTCAGTCCCCATCCACAATATCTAGTGGATTTAATGATATAGCACAATTTCTAGCACCAAGTCAGGGAGGAGGGTCGAAAGTAAGCGTTAACTTTGGTATTGCTGGTAGTACTAATAATCTTGGCAAAACAGTATTTAATTATGTAGGTAGCGGTTCAACTTCTAATTATGTGGGAATAGGTTTCTTTAACAATGATAATTTGTTAAACGTCCAAGCCAGCGGCAACGTCGGCATCGGGACGACCTCGCCTCAGAGCAGGCTCGCTGTGTCAGGGGGCTTGAGTGTCGGGGCGGATTACAACATTGCGGCGCCCACGAATGGGGCAATCATA
>JAGWZP010000012.1 GCA_018968865.1 Patescibacteria group bacterium
ATTTGGTACGGCCATCGCGTGCCGGTCTGGTACAAAGGCGAGGAAGCGATCGTCGGCGACGCTCCGGCCGAAGAAGGATGGGTGCAGGACGAGGATACGCTCGATACTTGGTTTTCGTCCGGTCTCTGGACCTTCTCGACGCTCGGCTGGCCCGAAGATACGGAAGATTTCAAGAACTACCACCCGACCGACCTGATCGAGACCGGCTATGACATTCTTCCTTTCTGGGTCATGCGCATGATCCTCATGACCGAATTCGCGCTCAACACGATTCCCTTTAAGGCCGTTTACCTCCACGGCCTCGTGCGCGATGCGCAAGGGCGCAAAATGTCCAAATCGCTCGGCAACAATATGGACCCGCTTGATGTTGCGGCAAAATTCGGCGCGGATGCCGCGCGAATGGCGCTTGTGGTCGGCAACACGCCGGGCACCGACATGCGCATCAGCGAAGAAAAAGTGAAAGGCTACAAGCACTTCGCCAACAAGCTTTGGAACATCGCGCGGTTCATACTTGATAATGCACAAGGAGCCGACCTCTCGGCGCCACTCACCGCGGCGGATACGGATATGCTTGCAGCTCTCGATGTACTGACAAAAGATGTCACGAAAGATATAGACGAGTTCCGCGTTTATATGGCGGCAGAAAAAATGTACCACTATGCGTGGCACGAGCTCGCGGACAAGATACTCGAAGAATCAAAACCGATTCTCGCGGGAAGCGACGCGGCGGCGAAAGCTTCGCGGCAAGCTCTTCTGCTCTCGCTTCTCGACCGCACGCTTCGGCTTCTCCACCCGTTCATGCCGTTTATTACCGAAGAAATCTGGCAGTCCATGCCGGCCAAGGACGCCGAATTCCTCATGGTGGCTCGCTGGCCTTCGCCCGCGGAAAATCCGCGGCAGTAAGACTTGGCCTAGCGGCCCGGAGCGCTGAGCGGATTTTCCGCGGGCGAAGGCCTGCTACAATAGAGAGGTGACGCTTACCACACTCGGCTACGCATTCCTCGGCGGGCTCCTCCCTTCTTTCATTTGGCTCTATTTCCTGCTCAAGGAAGACGCCAAACATCCCGAGCCGCACGCGCTCATCGCGTTCGCCTTCATCGCCGGTATGCTGGCGGTACCGCTCGCGCTTCCTCTTGAGCAATACGCGAAGGCGAATCTGGTCGGCACGGTGCCGATACTGACCGCGTGGGCGCTCGTCGAAGAGCTCTTGAAATACATCATGGCGGCCGTATTCATCCTCTGGCGCCGCGCGGTCGACGAAGCGCCTGATTACGTCATTTATATGCTCACCGTGGCGCTTGGTTTCGCCGCGGCGGAGAATATGCTCTTCCTCCTCGCTCCGCTTTCGGCCGGACAATTCGCTCCCGTATTTTTCACCGGCGATCTGCGCTTCCTCGGCTCCACCCTGCTCCACGTCGTCGCCTCAGGAGCGATAGGTTTCGCATTCGCCTTTTCGGCGAAGAGCCGTCCGACCGTGCGCATGGCCGCGGCCGCGGGTGGACTTATCCTCGCCATCGCATTGCACACTGCCTTCAACACGCTTATTATCAACCAAGGTACTTCGACCACGCTGTCCGCCCTCTTCCTCATCTGGATGGTCGCCGTCATTTTCTTTGCGGCGTTCGAGGTGCTAAAATATTTCCAGTACCGTAATTTCCCTAAAACTCATTAACCATGGCTATGAAGCGCTCCTTCTTTGAACGTTTGTCCGGCGGTTCTTCAGTCAGTGACGCGTTCGACTCTTTCGATGACGAGCTCCCCGTCACGCCGCCGGCGCCGCGCAAGGAAGTGCGCCCGCACGTGGTGAATCATTCGGCCGGCCGGCCGGCGCCCCTGGATGACGATCCTCCGGAGAACGAGGGACAGCTTCCGGTCGATGTCCATCAGACTGCGAGCGACATCATCATCCGCGCGTTCGTCGCCGGCGTGCGCCCCGACGAACTCAGTATTTCCATAAGCCGCGACATGGTCGAGATAGAGGGCTCGCGGATGGAGCGCGAACAGGTTGCGGGCCCCGATTACTTCACTCGCGAACTCTTCTGGGGCTCATTCTCGCGCGCCATCATGCTCCCGCAAGAGGTGGATGTCGAAGCATCCTCGGCGAGCGCCAAGGACGGTCTGCTGACCATCATCCTTCCGAAGCTCGATAAAGCGAAGCAGACAAAACTGCGCGTGAAGGCGGGCTGATTTATTTCAGCGTTATCGTCTCTTCGACAGGCGGCAGAGCCGCCTGTTCAACCGTAAACGGCAATCGTTCGATGAGGCGGCCGTCGATCGTTTCTATATTCACGCGCCACTGTCCCGTCTCGCTCGCGAGGACCGTTGAGTAGCCGCGATAGCCGCCGTCGCGGCCGCCGACGATCGGATACGCGACCGTCGCTTTCAGCACCCATTGCTTCTGCACCGGGTCATACCACTGCCAGCGATGCACGATGCTTGTCGCAAGCGTCGTCGGCGCGAAGACGGAACTGTAGGCGGAGAGCGACTCGCCCGGGACCGTGTGCAGCGTCGGCGGAAAGCCGAGGTAGCGTACCTGCCACGACTGCCCCGTCTCGCTGGTCGCGAGATACGCGCCCGGTACGCGCCACACCGTGTGGTAAACGCCCGCCGCTTCCGAAGAGAGCGGCAGGGGCGGCAGAATATTCGTGAAATAGAACACGTTCATGAGAAACAGTACGGCGAGCGCTCCGGCGCGGATGCGCCATACGTCGGCGAGGAAGCGTTCGCGCGCGAGCACACGCAAAATGATGGTGAAAAGGGCGAACACGCCGATTGCGACGGCGCCGCTTTCAAGAAACGAGAGCGTCCCTATCGTGCCGGTGTAGATCGGCACGGCGAAAATCGCATACGAATACAGCGCGAAGAAAAAGAGGACGCTCGTAAAGACGAGCCGGGCGTGGTACCGATGGAAGTATTCGCTGCCGAGGAGGATGAGAAAGAGGAAAAGTAGGAAGGGCCACGACGCGCCGAGAACCGCCGAACGCCCGTAGAAGATGACAAACGCGCTCCAGAACCCGCCGAGCGCGAACTGCGTCACAAAAGGGAGAACGATCCGCCAGCGCGGGAGCGGCGCACCGGCGCGCGTCGCGCGCGATTCGATCCAGTGGAGAAGCGGAATCGCGATGAAGCAGGCGGCCGTGTAGCCGGCGAGAAGCATCTGCGTCTGCAGGAGGTCGACGCGGATGAATAGGAGGTTGTCGGCGATGAAGCCGGCGACCATCGCGAGCGCCGAGAGATGCTTCTCATGCTTGTGCATCCACAGAAAGATCTTTGGTACCATACGGGTGCTTGGAGTCGGGATCGAACCGACGACCCCTTCCTCTTCAGGGAAGTGCTCTACCAACTGAGCTATCCAAGCCTCTGCACCGCTACTGAGGTGCTTTAAACGAGTTTATCAGTTTTTGCAATTCGGCGGAAGTCGGGAGGCCAAAAGGTCCCGAGGTGGTTACTCCCGTCGCGGAAGAGAACTTGGAGACGAGTGGTTGGAGGTACTGCTGATAGAGGTACAAGGGGAGCGCAAGTACGATGGCCCAAATGATGATAGTACCGATAACACCGTACCACTGGTGGCGCCGGATGGCGCGTAGCATGTCGTGATTGTCTTTCGCCAGCGCGTGGGTCTCTTCAAGTAGTTTCTTCATCTCCGGATCCATATGTTTTTAGTATATCAGGCTGGTGCCCTCTGCCAGAATCGAACTGACATCTACCCCTTAGGACGGGGCTGTTCTATCCATTGAACTAAGAGGGCCGACCGTTACGCGGTAATGCCCAGAGTGGACACGAGCCTCTCCTGGTCAAAACCGATGATCATATCGTCGCCGACGAAGATGACGGGAACGCCCATTTGGCCAGACTTCTGGATCATTTCCTGGCGCTTCTCGAGGTCGTGCGCGACATCGAATTCGGTATAGCCGATGCCCTTCTCTTTCAGGAAATCCTTGGTCATCTGGCAGAAGTGGCAAGTCGGCGTGCTGTAAATGGTGACGGTTTTCATGTCTATAAAGTTATGCGGAAAGTATAGCATGCGGAGTTATCCACAGGAACATCGGTGCGGGCTCGTCAACGATGTTTGAACCCGGTGGGTGAATCGCGACCCCGAACTTCTGAAGCTAATCGCCTCGATCGAAGCAACGGGGAAGCTGGTCCCTGACTACTTGAAGAAGGTAGCTTGACTAGGTGTGCGAAAGAGGTAAGGTGCAGCCAGAAGTAGCTCCCCCGCATTCGCGGCTACCTGAGGTTGGCTCGGATGGCTACAACGTGCGGAGGAAACATGGAAATGGAAACGTTAAGAATTGGTCAACGAGTATCTATTGTGGTCAGAGGGCAGACTAAACTGCACGATACGGGCAGGGTCGCGTCGGTTAGCAATGGTGGTGAAAGAATAATGGTAGCCACTGACTCCCTAAACGGAAAAGAAGTAGCGTTCGAGTTCTTACGCCAAGAAGGGGTATGGAGGTGGTTCATTCCTACTTCACTTGGTGCCTGGGTACCCGGGGCATCGCTTTACCCCGATCAAATTATCAAGTACCTCATTGAGGGAACGGATTAAAGGGAGGTAAGAATGGGATTCTTATCAAGACAACCAGGAAGTGACGATATGCCCAGATCAACCAGTGGAAAAAGCACATGGCTTGGTGAAACTGAAGACGTTGACGAATTTGTCTTGCGTCTACAGGG
Organism: Patescibacteria group bacterium; assembly: GCA_018968865.1. Next base: position 4,678 of record JAGWZP010000012.1, read on the forward strand.
CAAAATCAAGAAATGCAGTGGTAGCTGCGGCCGTTCAACGCACATTCAACACCTAGACAATGCTGGTCGCTGTCCGGACTGCCGCAAGTAATCTGTACGAAGAAACCCCCCACCCCGCCTCGGCGGGGTTTTTGTTTAGACGTGAGAATGTGCCTGATTGGCACGTTTCCTATATGGGTGCGGGTACCGGGAATCGAACCCGGGTCTCAACCGAGGGAATGAAAATCGTATGCGATTTTCATCGGTTTTCCGTAGGAAAACCGGTTCTACCACTTTTGCGCTTAGTGCGGAATACGAGAATCGAACTCGTGCCTATTGCTTGGGAAGCAACCATTCTGCCACTAAACTAATTCCGCACTAAACGCAAAATCATCAAACCATACCCGCAATCAGAACCAATCCAATATCTTCTGCCACCAGGACGGGGTTGAGGTCGGCGTTGCCGTCGCCGGCGGCACCACCACGATAACCTCTTCCCCGGGCCGCGCAACCCCGAATGCCGTTCGGATAGCCGCGTCCTTTCCGCGGGCGGTGGCGAGCGCGGCGAGATTCGCCTCGAGCGTCGCTTTGCGCGCCTCGAGCGCCTCGTACTGCCACTCGGCCTCTCTCGCCTGCGACACGGCGATATGCGCCTTGCCCGCGAGTCCCCATATGCTCGATGCGAGCCAGAAAGCAACGAGCAGGAGGACGCCGATAAGAATCCCTTGTCGCAACTGTTTTGCGCGCATGTTTCCAGTATAACGCAAAACAAGGTTCGACCTTGGGAATTCGGATTTAAGGTCGAACCTTGTTTTACTCAGCCGACGATTGCACCATTTTCATAAAGACTTCTTCGGGGATGTTCACCTTCCCTCTGCCCCGCTCAAGCATCTTCTTCTTCCCGCGCTTCTGCTTATCGAGCAGTTTGTTCTTGCGCGAGACGTCGCCGCCGTAGAGGTAGCCGGTCACGTCCTTGCGCATCGCGGAGAGCGATCGCGAGGCGATGATGCGCCCGAGCGCCCTTCCCTGGATCTTCGTGACGAAAAGCTGTTTCGGCAGGAGCCCGTGGAGCTTCTCCACCATTTTCTCAGCTTCTTCCTCCACGCGCCGCCGCGCGACCACCCGCGCAAAGGCGGCCACCGGCTCGTCCGCGACCAGCACGTCCAGCCGCACGACGTCCGCTTCCCGTTCGGGGAGAATTTCGTACGACAGCGATGCGTAGCCCGAAGAAATGTTCTTCAGCTTATCGAAAAAGCCCCGCATGAGCTCGCGAAGCGGCATTTCAATCGTCATCTCGATGCGGCCGTCCCCGAACGTCTCCGTCCCGAGCGTCTGCGCTTCGTGGTCGTAGAGCATTTGGACAAGCGCGCTCACCGTCTCTGGCGGCGTAATGATAATGACTTTCGCCCACGGCTCTTCAATCTTCATAATGTCGCCGTACTCCGGGAATTTCGCCGGCGTGTAGATAGTTTCGCGGACGCCGTTCGTCTTCGTGACCACGTAGGAAATGGTCGGGATGGTAACGATGAGCGAAAGGTTGAATTCGCGCCGAAGGCGCTCCGTGATGATCTCAAGATGAAGGAGACCGAGGAACCCGCAGCGGAATCCCCGCCCGAGGACGCCCGAAGACTCTTCTTCAAACGAGAGCGAGGAATCCGAGAGGCGCAGGCGCTCAAGCGACTTCCGCAACAGCGGCAAATCGTCCTGGCCTTCTGGATAGACCGATGCCCACACGACCGGCCGCACCCGCTCATAGCCCGGAAGCGCCGGAAGCGAACCCTTCGCCGCGCCGATGGTGTCGCCGACCGCGACCACGCCCGGCTCCTTGATGCCCGTCACAATGTAGCCGATCTCGCCGGCGGAAAGCGAATCGGCGGGCGTTTCTCCCGGCGTGAAAATGCCGGTTTCAAGCGCAATAAATTCTTTCCCTGCCGCATGGAAGCGGAGCGGCTGGCCCTTCTTGAACGTGCCGTCAAACACGCGCAGATACACGGCGACGCCGCGATGCGTGGAATACGAAAAATCGAAAATAAGACCGCGCGGCTCGATGCCTGACGCCGGTGATGAGTCATGCGGCGGCGGCACGCGCTGTACGATCGCTTCGAGGAGCTCGTCGACGCCTTGCCCCGTCTTCCCCGATATGGCGAGCACCTCGTCGGGCGGGACGCGCACCAGTTTCGCGAGTTCAGCCGTCACTTCAGCAACGCGCGCCGCCGGAGAATCTATTTTTGAAATGACGGGAATGATAGTACATCCCTGCGCCTCGGCCATTGCGAGTGTCGTTAAGGTTTGCGCCTGCACGCCTTGCGTCGAGTCGACCAACAGAAGCACGCCTTCCACCGCATGGAGCGCGCGCGAGACTTCATACGAAAAATCGATGTGCCCGGGCGTATCGATGAGGTTCAGGGTGTAATCGCGGTACCGCATGCGCACCGGCTGCATCTTGATAGTGATGCCGCGCTCGCGTTCGAGATCCATGCGGTCCAATACCTGGTCGCGCATGAGGCGCTCCGGAATGGCGCCCGTGCGCTCCAAGAGGCGGTCGGCCAAGGTCGACTTCCCGTGATCGACATGCGCGATAATGGAAAAATTGCGGATGAGACGCTGGTTCACGGTTGTATCGGCTCTTCGGCGGAAGGAGCGAGCACGCCCGAGCGGCTGCTCGGGACGCGAATGAGCTTCGCGAGCGCGCCGGCAACGATCAGGAATTCTTCATTCTCAACGAAATACAGCGCGAGCGCAGAAGCAATGAGTCCGACGACGCCCGCGAGAAGTCCTTGGATAAAGACGGCCATCAGGGTCGTGAGAGGAGCGATGCCGCCTTCAAGTACGAGCGTGCCGTACGCCGCCGCGCCGCCGGCAAGCGCGGCAAGGGAACCGTCGACAAGCGGGCGAGAAAGCATTCGCGAGAGCCCGGGAGACACGCTCCGGAGCGCGAGCAGGGAGAGCAGGACGAGAAAGACCTGTCCGAGGGTCGCGGCGAGCGCAACAAGCAGGATGCTCGTACCATGCACATCACCGACTTTCAGGAAATCCGCGAGCGATGTGGGCAATCCCGAAGCCGGGAGCGCGAGGAAGGCGACCGCGAATAAGACGGTCAGCGCGCCTCCGGCCACTTGATACGCGAGCGGCCGCCAGGACTGGTGCACTGCGTATAAGGCGCGCGAAAAAAGGAGCACGAGCCCTTGGGCGACGAGGCCGACCGTGAGAACGGCAAGAAGTGCGGCAGTCAGGCGCGTCGCGTTCCAGTCGAACGCACCGGTGCCGAGGATCACGCGCACGATGTGCGCGCGAAGCACGACGATGAGTCCCAAGGACACGACTGACCAGAGAATGACGTGCCGTGCGCTTGCGGAGAGGATGCCCGTGAATTCTTCCCTTCGGGCGAGCGCGGATGCCTCGGAGAGCGCGGGGAACGCCGCAACAGCGTACGATGAACCGATGAGCGCAAGCGGGACCGCTTCAAGGTTCCCCGCGAACGTGAAGACGGAAATCGCTCCCGTGCCGACCCTCGATGCGAGCGCCGTAAGGACGAGCGCCGTCACCGAGCCCATGCCGAGCGCGAGCGAGCGCGGAACGGAATCCCGTACGACCGACGCCATCACCGCAAACGTGGGTATCCGGAAGCGCGGCAGCACGCCCGCCTCGATCACTACCGGAATATTCACCGCTAGGTACGCGACCGCACCGACAACAACGCCCCAGCCGATGCCCGGCAATCCCCAGAGCGGATAGAGGACCACGGTGCCGAGAATGATGCCCAGATTGTAGAGCACCGGAGAGAGCGCAAAGAGCGTAAAACGCCGATGCACCTGCGTCACGCTTCCAAGAACGCCGGAGAGGCCCAAGAGGATGGGCTGGAGGAGGAGAATGCGCGCCAAAAATACGAATTCATTTTGATACGACGAGGCAATGAGGTTCGGATAGAGAAGCGCGAGGAACTGCGGCATGAAGACCGCGAGCACCACGCAGATGAATCCGCCGACGGCGAAGAGGAATGACGCCGATTCGGAGAGCAGTCGCCGCGTCGCTTCCCTACCCATGCCCGTGATGCGCGGAATGAGCACGTACGCGCTCACGAGCGAAGAAACCAGAGCAAAGACGAGGTCCGGCACGCGGAATGCCGCGTAATAGAGGTCGAGCACCTGTCCGGCGCCGAACGTATGCGCGAACGTCCGGTCGCGTAGGAGGGCGAGAGCCTGCGAGGCGAGGGTCAGTGCGGCAAGCAGGTACGCGGCCTGATGCAGGCCGCGTACGGGGCGGGCGAGTGCGCGCATTGGCCCGCCGATGCGCTCGAGAATTCGTTGCACCATCGCCTTATAGTACCTTACGGCTTCCAAAATAGAAAAAGGACGCCCGCAGGCGTCCTTTTTCTATTCTCCGTTCACTATTACTTGGTGGTGGCGGCGGGCGCCGGAGTGACCGGTGCCGGGGTGACCGTGAGAAGGTTCGCCGGGAACGGATTCTTACCCGCCTTGAGGGCTTCAAGCTGTGTTGCAACGGCTTTCGCATTGTCAGCCGACATGTCTGCAATCGCCTGCATCTGCGCGAGCGCATTCGTCATGTCGCCTTGTTTCGCGTACACCGCCGAGAGGAAGTAGCGCGCGTTCGCGAATTGCGGATTCGCCGCAACCGCCGCCGAAAGCGCGAGCGCGGAATTCGCGTAATCCCCCGTCGCCGCGTACAGGATGCCGACCTGGAACAATATGTTCGGGTCGTTCGGCGTGAAGTAGGCCGCTGCGAGCGCCGAGGCGAGCGCATCCTTCACGTTGCCGTCCTGCACTTCGAGCTGCGAGAGGAGGAAGATAGCCGCCGTGTAGTCCTGCTTGAGCGCGATGGCGGCTTTCAGGTCATCCTGCGCAGTCTTCGTATCCTTGTTCGCGATATCGAGCTGGGCGAGGATATACGGTATCTGCGGATTCGTCGGATTCAGCGCTTCAGCTTTCTTATATGCGGTCTTGGCGCTGTCATAGGCGCCCGTGACGCCGAGCGGCACCGCTTGCGCATAGAGATTCCCGAGCGCGAGCCATCCTTGGTAGTCGGACGGGTCAAGATTTGTGGCGGTTAAAGCGGCATTGATGCCGGCGGAGAGCGCCGTTTGGTAGGCTTTCTGCGCCGTAGTTTTGTCCATGGTCGAAGAGGCCACTATCTGGCCGAGCCGCGCGTTCGCAATGCCCGCCTGCACCTGATAGGCGGCGGCGGAAGGCGCGAATGAGATGGAACTCTGCGCCGCCTGATCCGCCTGGTCGAGATTACCCGCGGAGAATGCAGTCGTCGCATTCGCGAATTGCGTCGCCGCGATGTAGTGCCCGACGAGCGTATACGCGGCTACGACCGACGAGAGCAGGAGGATGGTCAGCGAGAACACGATGATGAAACCGAGCCGCGGACTACGCGAGAAGATGACCCCCCATTGCTCGCCCCGCGCGGCGTACCGCATCGTCGAGGTGAAGAGCCCCGCGAAGATGAAGGCGAGCGCGATGAGCACCGTGCTCGGCAAATCAAATATCGTTGTCGTGAAGAGATACACCGCGCCGATGAACGAGACTATCGAGACGTACCGGACGAACGAATCCTCGGGTGTGCGCAGGATAAGCATGCGAAGCCCCAGCACGATGAACATGCCGAGGAATGCGAGCCATGCGAGAGCCCCTATGATGCCGGTCGTCACGAGCGACGTCGGGATGAAGCCGATGCCGGAGTTGAAGTCGATATTCCAGAAGATGGTCGAATTGAGCGACGCGTCACGGTACTTGAGCCATTCCACGCCGAACGTGCCCGGACCCGAGCCGAAGAGCGGCGACGCGCTATAGGCCCTCTGCGCGACCGAGAAGGTCGATTGCCAGGAAGGGCGGATATTGAGGATATTCACATGAAGTGCATTTGCAAGCGCGCCGCCGAGCGTCCCGCCGATAAGGAAGAACAGCGAGATGGCGAGGACCGCAAGCGGCAGGACGAGCGAACGATTCCCCTCATCCGTTTCGAGAGGAGATTCGTCGAGGACGACCGCTTCATCGAGGTCGGTATCGGCCGTCTTTGAGCCGCGCTGCATGACCGACTCAACGAAGAGGCCGAGCGAAATGAGCGCGAGGAGTATCCACACCAGCGAGGAGTTCGCCACGGCCAGCAGGAAGATCGCCGCAACGCCGCTCACAAGCAGCAGGCGGCGCGTGCGTCTCGAAAGTTCGAGAAAGCGGAACGTGATGAGGATCGTGGCAACGCCGAGCCCGAGCAGGGTCGCAAGGTCGCTGAAGGAGCCGACGATTGAGAACGCCGGCGAAATGGTGTTCGGGGCGAATTGTCCGACGATGATGACGAGTACCTGGAAAAGAGCGATGACGCCGAATACGTACGCGACGGCGCGCAGGAACGAATAATAGTGTTCGGGACGGCGGAGTACGAGCGCCGCAAGCGTGCCGAGCACCGCCACGATAAGCATGAGACCGAGCGTATCCGGTTCAAGCGCCGTTCCCCACAGGGCGTTCATGAACGATACGCCTGAAAATGCGGCCGAGAGTACATACGCGACGACCGGCAGCCAGATCGCACCGATAAGAACCGACGGCGGGAAAATAACATTGCCCCGACCGAGACGGGCGAGGATGTAGAGCGCGAGCGTGATGATCGCTCCCGCGGCAAGTAGGAAGGTCTTGGTCGTTGATGACGGCACTGCCGCAGATGGCAAAAATATGAGCAGAGCTGCGACAAGAGTAACGAAGAGCGCCCAGATGCTAATAGTGTCGAGAGAACGGCGACGAGGTGCTGCTGATTGTGGAGGCATGGTAAATTCGGTTGGTTGTTATTATTCAGTGGTAATAACGCCCAGTATATCCTGCTCATCCATTCGACAAGTGTTTATCCCCACAATCTCCGCAAGGTGTCACCTTACTTTATTTTTAATTTCCTTGACTCCGTAAGGTGACACCTTGTACAATTGAAGGAATGACGAGGAGAAATGAACCGTTTGTCGTCGGCGAGTGGTATCATTGCTACAATCGCAGCATTGAAAAGCGCATCACATTTGAAGACGCCCGGGATTACCACCGCTTTCTTGAGCTCCTTTATTTGGCAAACGACCAGTCCCCTCTTCGGCGTGACGATATAGGTACACGCAAATTTGAAGAGGTGCTACGTATCCCCCGCGGCAAAAAACTGGTCGCCATTGGGGCGTTCTGCCTGATGCCCAACCACTTCCATGTGGTGCTGAAAGAGGTCTCGGAGGGAGGCATTACCACATTTATGCGGAAGATCGGAACGGCATATACCCTCTATTTCAACTCGCGGCACGAGCGCATGGGCAATCTGTTCCTCAAGCCATTCCAATCCCGCCCGGTCTCGGCAAGCCACCCTCTCCAGCACCTGGTGAGCTATGTGCACTGCAATCCGGTAGCGCTTTCCGAGCCGAGCTGGAAAACGAGCCATGTGGTGGATCCCCAATTCCTAGGGGAACGCATAGCGGCCTACCCCTATTCGAGTTTGAGCTCCCATACCGGCGCGCAGACGCCGACCAGAGCTATCTTGGACGGGGAAATATTCTCTCTAGCGCGCACGGTGCCGATACAAAAAATGTTGCGGGAGGCGCGGCAGTATTGCGCTGATGCCGACATGCCCTAACTTGCGCCTATAAAGTGTGATATAATCCGTACGGACCAAGCCAGACGACCGCTCCGGGAGCAATCCCGGGGAGGAAAGTCCGAACATGCTCCCGCTGTGGCGGGAAATAGGTAGCGGGTAACGCCCGTCGTCCGCAAGGATAGAGGTGCCTACAGAGACGCTTCCGACGAAAGGAAGGAAGCGTCCCGCCGGTGGCGGGACGAGCTCCCGGGCAACCGGAGAGGTGCAACGAATAAATCCTTACCCGCATGCAAGGCCGTGCCCTACGAGCAATCGAAGGGAGTGCCGCTCGAGCCGGTCAGCAATGACCGGCCCAGATAAATGGTCGTCCGCGACAGAATTCGGCTTACCGGCTCGGTCCAACGAAATGAGACAACCCACGCTCCTGCGTGGGTTGTCTCATTTCTTACTCTTCTTCGGAATTAATTTAGAAAGTTTGTATGCGTTCCCATGACCCAACATGCCGCGATATGACATAAGCGTTGCCTCTCCCGGATTCCCGTTCAGCGCCTTTAACATCCGCCGCTTCGTACTCGTCCGTAGCACACGATGGTCAGAAAAGTGTACCCAGCCGAGGAAATCCACGCCCGATGCGAGCGTTGTCAGAAAGACTTTCTTCGGATGCATTTCGAGCTTCAGTTTGTCGCGCAAAAACACTACCATATATCGTAGTGTTTTTAGAAGATAATCCCTGTCGCGCGAGAGAACGACGAAGTCGTCGGCATAGCGGATGTAGTATCGGGCTTTGAGCTTATGCTTTACAAATTGGTCAAACTCGTTCATGTAGATGTTCACTAGTAATTGGCTTGTGAGATTGCCGAGCGGGAGACCCTTCCCCGCGGTACCGGAATTGAAACTGCCGACGATGTTTGCGACAAGTGCGCAGACACGCCCGTCGGGAATGTACGCACTGACGATTTCTAACAACACTTGCTGGTCAATGGACGCGAAGAATTTTTTCACATCACATTTCAATATCCAGCAGGTGCGCGTGTCATTCTGCGAGACCTGCCGCGCAAAAGCATGAAAGCGATTCATCGCCCGGTGCGTACCCTTGTCTAAGCGGCAGGAATACGAGTCTGCGATAAATGTGCGGCCAAAGAATGGATAGAGTGCTCGATAGAGCGCATGATGCACGAGCCGGTCACGCACACTCGCTTTGTGGATATCGCGCGGCTTCGGGTCGCTGATTCTGAAGTAATGATAGCCACCGTGGCGATAGGTGCCGTTTCCTAAATCGCGGTGCAACGCCAAAACATTCGTCATCAAGTAGCGCCCAAATTCCTGCACGTCAGTACGCTTGCGCTTCCCTTTTATAAATTCTCGCCATGCGAAGAGTAAGTTCTCGACCGAGATGATATTCTTGTATGCAAGACTCCATGAGTAACCCCCCCCCGACAGCTTCTCCCGGTGCTTGAACGTTTGAAAACTGCATATGTGCTTTGGTATGGATACTACCAGACACTGCCGAAAGAACACCGTTATACCCTTGGCGAAAAGGTGGACACACTATTTGTTGAAATGATAGAAGCGATTGCCTCCGCTACCTTTCTTTCGAAAAACGAAAAGCAGCCGTGGGTGCGGCTCTCCATTCGCAAACTTGATACGCTAAAAATACTGCTCCTCGTGCTCTGGGAGACGAAATCGCTCGATACGAAGAAATACAGCGCGCTTTCTATTCCGCTTGAAGAAATCGGCAAGATGCTGGGTGGTTGGAACGGGCAGTTGACGAGACAAAACTCAGCCCCGCAAACGCGGGGTGAGAAGTGAAGAAAGTTGCGCGCAACGCAGCAGGGTTGTTGTCGCTCCAGTCGTTGTCGAGCCAGTTGTTGTTCCAGTTCCACCTGTCACCGTTCCAGTTGAGGTAGCGGACGTACAGGTTGCCGTTCGAGTTGCGGTTATGTATGAAGTGCCATCCGTGCCACTGCCCATAGAAATATTCTCCGGGCTGTATCGTATTTGGCATCTATAATGCGCCAGCACTCCACACCAAGTATCTTCATTTTTTGAAGTGTCTGCATACACCGCGCTATCCGAAACCGTAATCGCGGATATTCTGGATGTATGGATACTGGGTTCGGTAGCGGGAAACCGTAATCGCCCGCATATTCACCTACTACCGTTTTTATAATACAAAAAGCCCGCCGCTTAGGAAAGCGACGGGCAAAGTTCAGAGGGTCTGAGAGTTCTAAGCCCTCAAGACCCAAGTGCTAACTTGCGCGCAACGCAGCAGGGCTGTCGTCGCTCCAGTCGTCGCCGAGCCAGCTGTCGAACCAGTCCCACCCGTCACCGAGCCAGTAGAGGTAGCGGACGCACAGGTTGCCGACCGAGTCGCGGTAGATGGTACCCCAGAAGAAGATTGCTTTGCCTTTCCATTCCTCGGGGATGAGGTGCGGATGGGCGAGCAGATAGTCGAGGACACAGGCGTTGAGGACCGGCTTGTCTGCCAACTCCTTGCGGAGTTTGTTGCCCTCGGTGTTGCCCTTTTTCTGGGCGGAGGAAAGGAAGAGTGCATCCTTCTGAGCGTCCTTGTTCCATTGGAACTGGCCATCCTTCTGATGCTCTATCACTTCCCAGCCATCGGGAACGAAGGGGGTAGCATCGCAGTTGATGACGTGCTCGACGAGCTTTATCTCAGCGTAACCGAGAAGAGCTTGGCGAACATTGGCAAGAAAATCGCCGGTAGAAAGTTTTTTGACTTCTTCAGGCGACCAACCATTGCGTTCAAATGCGTAGTCGAGTTCGGCGGCCTGGCGGGTGGACATGACGAAATTGGACATAACGTGTCTCCCTACGTTGCGACATGTTTCGTTAGAAACTCGTCGCGTGCCAGCGGGCTTCCTCGCGGTTGCGGGATTTGCCATAGCAGAAAATGGTCTAGCGAGTAAACCGCTTTCTGCTATGGCGAAACCACTCATTCGGTGAGCTATAATCTGCGCTCCATGATACACTATTTCACGATTCCGTCAAGTCCTTTGCACTCCCCTCCTTGCGGAGCCGCGAGTGTGATTTCGGAGACCCTCGGAGGCGAAGAAGCACGGTAATTTTTGCGCCGTAGGGGGCTGCGCGAAAATTTGCGAGCCGAGAGTGAGCGCGGCCTCCCGCTGGGAAGGCCGACGCGTGCTCCGAAATCACACTCGCGCGGAGCTTCTTACACGATCTCGCACGTACCGCCCGCACAGGCCAACTCCTTCTTCATCTCCGTCTCGTCCTGCCGCTCGTACGCGACAAGCTTCGAATAATCCACTTCAGGGAACCGAGCCAGGCGAGCCTCGTATTCTTCCTTGGTAATCGCCTCGTACGGCGCCAAGCGGTACACGTGGTCGGAGCGCGGGAGGAACGAAAGGCCGCCGATGATATCCCAATTCTTCTGAATCCAGTCCACGACGCCGATCCACTCGGCCGGACCCACCGAGACGGTCGCCGACGGATTGTGCTCGGTGAAATTCAGCTTCACGCGCTTCCAGTACTCGAGCTGTTCAAGCGCCGAGAGATTGTCCTTGAATCGCGCTTCCTTGGAGTGGTCGGGCGCCTTAACCGGAAATTCGAACACGTAGGTATTCGCCTCTTCCATCGACTGCCCCACTTCCGGGTAATACGGCACGCCCTGGTCGCGCATCATCTTGAAAAGCGAGTCGGTGGCGCTGATGCGCACGCGGCGGATGTAATACGGCGCGTGGCGCGGGTGGATGCCGGACGCACAGTTAAAGGTCTGTGAGACCGTGCCCGAAGGCTTCACCGCCGTGACCGCCATCGAGCGTTCGACGCCGAAACGCTTTGCATACGTGACGTTCGTCTTGACCGCCATATCGCGCAGCTTGCGCATCATCTCGGGCTGCCGCGCAATCGGAGAATCCCATTGCCCCGTGACCGAGACGCCGAGGAGCCGTTCCGTCTTGCAGTGGTCGGACCAGTCCTGGGAAATATAGCCGAACTTCGTCAGTGTCGATTGATAGGTGCCGAGAATGGACGCGAGGCGCGCTTTGCGCAGGAGGCTCGCCTCCGTGTCGTGTGCGCGCGCGATGACCTCGGAGAGATTGCAGAACTGCTTCGACTGCAGAATGATCTCGGCGCAGGGATTCGTGCCGATGGACCCGCGCACGACGCCGTCCTCGCTGATGAAACCGACTTTCTTGAAATAATCCGTGCGGCGCTTCGGGAAAGTGACGGCAAGCGACCCGCGATTGAAGATCCCGCGCTCGCCGCTGCCGCTCTTCATGAGCGCGACCCACTCATCCATGAGCTCGGCATTGGTCGGCTGCACCTCGTAGACCGCGGAATTGTTCGCGACCGAGCGATGCGGGTCGGTCATATAGAACTGTCCCCGCTTGGCGTCGCGCATTTCCACGTCATCAAGGTCGGAGAGCGAGATCATCGCGGTCCGGCGCACGCCGCCCGCGACCACGCATTCGCCTATCTTGCAGATGACATCGTGGACGTCGATAGGGCGCAGGCGGCGCCCCGCGCGGGCAAGAATCTTCTCGCGCGTGAACGCGAGGAGGGAAAGCAGGGGCTCCGGACCGCTCGCTTTTCCGCCCATGACTTTCAGCCGCGCTCCCGCCGGGCGCACCTGGGAAGAATCAAAGGCGATATCTTTGCCGGCATACCAGGTCTCGACGCCGAGCGTGAGCGCATCGCACCAACCTTCTTTCGAATCGGCAATGACATGGGTCGGTAGCTTGACTCCCGTCTGTTTCTTGATCTGTGGAAGCTGTTCGACGTTCTGGCTCTCCACGGCGAAGCCGACGCCGCATCCCTGCATCGAGAGATACATGATTTCGGCGAAATCGGTGAGAGCGACCGGCGCGATGAAGGTGCAATTATAGGCGCACGCGTTGCAGCGGCGCGCCGCTTCGCCCGAGAATTGCATGAGCCGCATCGAGGGCATGACTTCCTGTTTCAAAATTCCCATCCGCACTTCGGCATATTCTTTTTCGGTGAGCTTGGTGCCGAGATTCTCGCGCATAAAACCCATGTACCGGTCGACGGTCTCCACCCACGTCTCGCGACGACCCTCTTCAGGGATCCATTTCGCGTACGTGCGCAGATACACGAACTCGCCGAGCGCGTTGCCCGCAAAATATCTCTTGCTCTCTTCGGCAAGCTTCTTCACATGCTCCGGAATCTCAATGTGCGCCGCGCGCAGCTGCGCTCGCTTATCGCGATAGAGAATGTATGCCTTCGCCGTCTTCACATAATCGTTCAGGATGAGATATTTCTCGACCGAGTCCTGCATGCCTTCAACCGTCGGGAGGAAATTTTTGTATTTTTTCGCGAATCGCCCGAGTTCGCCCGCGACTTGATGCGCCACCAAGACCGCATCCTCCTGTCCGCCCTCCCCCGCCTCGGTCATCGCCTTCCATACGGCATTTGAGATCTTATCGAAATCAAACTTCACGAGCCGTCCGTCCCGTTTTTCGATTTGCGGGATCATGTCGCGATACCGGCGCGTCTCCTTCGAGATCGGAGGCTCCGTCACTTGCTTCGTTTGCACAACAACTGCTTTCGTACGGACGGGAGCTTTCGCGGTTTTGGACATAGGTAAGGCGTTTGCTACTACAGTAATAATGGAGCACTCGTTATTGAATAAGTTTACTCCTGCCCGCACGAAACGCTATGTGGACAGCGCTATTGCGAAACGCTTGGGAGATTTTTCAACAGCAGCGGCGTGCCCGTTGCGATGGCATGCGCGCGTGCGAAGCCCGCAGCGGTCTCTAGGACATAGCGCGCCGGTATGCTCGGATAAAAGACATCCGGGAAACTCGAGGGCGCAACATTTTGAGCCATTGAGACGACATGTCCTTGAGCATCAAGCCAGAACATATCGAGCGGTACGAGTGTATCCTTCATCCAGAACCCATATCTGTCATCATTTGGGAAGACGAAGAGCATGCCGTAATTGTCCGGCAAGCTTGTCCGTCCGCCTAATCCCCGCTCGCGCTCCGCCGTCGTTGTCGCATAGTCAATTCTTAAGGACACGCCGCCGAATTCAGCCGTCGGCACAAGCTCCGGCGGCGACGGTAATGTCTTATAGAAAAACACCGCCGCGGTAGCGGCCGCGACGATAAGAAACCCGACAACCACATTCCGCGGCATGGTGCGTCCACTGTATCACGGCCGACACAACTGGTTTCCGTGCAGTTTTTGAATGTATTGACATAATGAGAGCTGGATGTCACGATGGAACCTGAAGTTTTCGAACCTTTCCAACATCGAGGAGAATCCCGTGTTAAAACATCTTGTGTTATTCGTCATTCCGGAACCATCGAGCAGAGAACTGTGCGAGTTGATGGACAGGGTCGCATCAAAAACCGGAATCAATCCCCCGTACTACAAGCTTCCACCGCATATGACCTTTCATCGTCCGCTCACAGGAATCGATGAAGGGGTCTTAACGAACCTCATACGGGGTGCCACACTGCAGATGAAACAAACGAGAATAACGGTAAGCGGTCTGCATCCATTCGGAAAACAGTACATCATCCTTCCGGTGCATGCGACCCGCGACACTGCGGCGCTGTGGGTAGGGATCAACGATATTCTTTCCCGATTGCCCGAGTATGAACACGGCAAGTACGACGGCGACAACACGTTGCATATCACTGTCGCCGAGAAAACATCTGCGGTGTTCGATCGGTCGTGGCCGGCGATACAAGAAAAGGTCAAAGTCGAACCTATGACCATTCCGCTTACGAGGGTTGCCTTGTGCCGGAAACTGGAGAAAGAAGGCCGGTGGGAACTCGTAGAACAGTTTCCCATTCCAGCATGACGGAAGAGAGCGCCACAACGCCGGAGGATACATCCTCCGGCGCTTTTTTTTATTACCCGTAATGGAACAATGGCTCCATCGGCTGGCGGAGAGGGCGAGATTCGAACTCGCGGTGGGGTTTCCCCCACGCATGCTTTCCAAGCATGTCCTTTAGACCACTCAGGCACCTCTCCGTGTACGAACTGTTATAACAGAAAATGGTGGTTCACGCCTGCGGCGTGAGCAGGGCTTTGATGCGGTCCGGAATCGGCGGATGCGTGGAAAACAACTTTTCAATCCATCCGGCACTGCCTTCCGACTTCGCACCGAACGGGTCGCCGATGAAAAGGTGCGCGGTCGCGAGATTCGCGCTTTGCATCGGCGACGTATAGTTCCCTATCTTCCCGAGCGCGGACGCGAGGCCTTCGGGATACCGCGTAAGCAGGGCGCCCGAGGCGTCCGCGAGGTACTCGCGCCGGCGCGAGACCGCAAGCTCGATGAGCTTCGCGGCCACGGGTGCGAGGATGATGCCGACCACCGCGAGCACCATCACTATCGCATTTCCGTTTCCCCTATCGTCCCGCCGGCCTCCGCCCCACACCGACATGCGCAGGAAGATATTCGCGACGATGGCGACGAAGCCCGC
>JAGWZP010000013.1 GCA_018968865.1 Patescibacteria group bacterium
GCGATCCTCACATTCAAACCGTAATTTCTGGCGTACGACATATACAATCGCTCGCTGAAGATCTTCTCCCAGCCGTACTCGCTGTCGGGAGCTGCAGGATATGCTGAGTTTTCTCTGCAATTTGGATTGTTAGGATCCATTTGATTGCGTTCAGGATAAATACAAGCTGACGACGAATAAAAGATGAGTTTTGCTCCAACCTTTCTTGCTTGCTCTGCAATATTTATATTTATAAGGGCGGAATTATGCATGACGATAGCGTCATGTTCTCCCGTGAAGATGTAGCCGGCGCCGCCCATATCGGCAGCAAGTTGGTACACTCTGTCAAACCCCCGATCCAATACTTTCGCCACTACTCTCGGGTCTCTTAGGTCTCCTTTCACAAAATGATCGGCGGCCGTCTTGCTATATTCGTGATATTTAATATCAACACCTCTAACCCAATAACCCTCTCTTTTAAGGCGTTTGACCAAATGACCTCCTATGAAACCGCCCGCACCCAATACCAAAGCTGTTTTTTGCTTTTTGTTTTTTGCTTTTTTCATACAAGTTATTTCTTTTCGATCATGAATCTTTCGTGTTTTTGAGCCTCTTTAATCAGAACCGGTTTGCTATTAAATTTTTGTTCCAAGATCTTATTTCCATCTGAGCCCTTACGAACGTCAATGATAAGCTTCCCGTCTGATTTGAGCAAATTATTGACTTCGTCGAGATATGTTTCAACAGGATAATGGAATCCCCAGGATATGAGGGAGAGTACCAAATCAAATTGCACACCCGGAAAAATAGAATCTCCGGTCGCTTCTTGAGTATGGACCCTCTTATTATCAACTCCATTTGCTATAAGAAGGTTACGAGCGACGCCGAGCGAATTGTAGTACGAGGCGGTTTTCTCCAATCCGTAGTACACCTTGTCGTTGAGTTCCGTCTTGTCCAACAGATAGAAATCGACCTCTTTCCCGAGCTTCTGATAGTGGCGGGCGAGCATCACATCGATGCCGGCAACGCCGCAGCCGATGTCGAGTATCGCCAAAGGATTCTCGGGAAGACTCGCTCTGATGCTCTCGTACTCGCGCTCCATATCTTCTGCAAAGAGCCGCTTGATGCGGGACCTGAATAACCATGACTCCAACGCCACCATGCGGTTGTAGGTGAGGAACGGGATGCGGATGACTATCGAATTCAGCCATCGGTTGTTCTGATAGATGAGATACTCCGTTCGTTGGAACAGGATGTATTTCACTGCGATATCCGGTATATTCATACACCCCCGTACTTACGCGGCTTCCATAAAATCAATAATCCTCCCTGCTCGTTTTCCCCAGGTATGTTCCAAGACCCAAGTATAAGCGACCTCCGAGCGTTCGTCCAAAGAGTCTCTCCTTTGACAAGCACGCTCTATGCCCTTTGCAAGTTCCGACGGATCATCGGGTTCAACGAGAATGGCGCGTGCGTCATCAACCAGCTCTGTGATTGACGGTATCCGCGAGGCAACGATCGGCCTTTTGCTCGCCGCATACTCAAAAAGCTTCATCGGCGACGTGTAATACTTTGAGATATCCTCCTTTGCCGTATTGGGCAGGACCAGAACATCGGCCGCCTTCTGCCACAAGGGGATCTCTGCATGGGGGCGGAAGCCGATGATACTGATATTCGGTATGTTGCCGTGGGTTTCTTTGAAACGCCGTACGTCCTCACTATTACCCCCTACGAATACCACCAGATACTCCCCGGAAAGTTCCCGGGCTGCCAGAGCGAGCGTGTCCACCCCTTTCCACGAATACAGGTGCCCGGTGTAGACAGCGATCTTTTTATCGAGCGGGAGATCCAATTCCCGGCGCGCTTCGTCTCTCGATACCGATATATCGAATTCTTGTATGTCCACCGCGTTCGGTTCGCAGAGTACGTTTGACTCCGGCAGAGCGAAGAGTTCTTGCGCCCTCTTGGCTTTCCACTGATTATGGATAATGACGCCGCGCATTCTGCGCGCAAACCTACCGAAGAGTCCTAACTTACTTTCCGGGAAATCATGCATCTCATAAAACGTATTCGGCAATACTAGCGACGCCAAGAAGAGCGGCAGGGTCTCATTTGAATATATGAGGTCGTTTTTTGATGCATTCACCAACAAGTAGAAGAAAGAGAACAAGGAGAAAGAAAGGAAGCTCAACAAGAAGCGGACCGGCTGGAGAAATCCAATCCTCCCGATATCCAAGACCGGCAGGTACACGATGCGGAAACACTTCTCTACCTGATAGTACCCATACGGATCGCCCTGCTCCCTGCCTATCCGCCGCGGCACGAGCAAAACCACATCAATGCCCGCTGCGGCAAAGGTCTCCGCACTTTTCGCGGCAAAAAGAGAGGCGGCCTTATCGCTCGGGAATCTTCCGTGAAAGATAAGGAACATTTTTTTTCTCTGTTCGCCTTTCATGGTTGTATGAAATGCAGGATTGCGCGTGCCTTATTCTCCCACGCATAGTGCTTGGCCTGCTCCGCCGCTTCAGCCGCCTTCCTTTCCCACACCGCATAGTGCCCCAGCACCTCAAGGACTGCGTTCGAAAAGTCAGCAGCGTCATCCGCTTTGAATCCGCGCGCATAGGGCGCGATAACTTCTTCGACCAAAGCGAGCTGGGAGTAAACCACAGGCCGATTAGCGGCCATATATTCGTACACCTTCATCGGAAAACCGACATCCCTGAAGTGCGGCTTGTCGGGATATGGTATGGCGAGGATGTCGGATGCCGCTTCATAGACGGCCAACTCGCCTTGGGACTTCCTGCCGACAAAGATGCACCGACCGGCGGCATTGATGCCCTCGGCATATTCCCGGTATTCCGAGATCTCGCCATCCTTCCCTCCGACGAAAAGCATCACGACTTCGTCGGGGAGCTCGGGCAACGCTTGGATCATGGTCCGTATGCCCTTCTCCATACCCATCGTCTTGAAGAACCCCGCATAGGTAACGATCTTTTTGCCGTGGGGCAAGTTCACTCTTGTCCGCGCATCATTCTTGCTCACGTGCTCATATGCCCCGAGATCAATGCCGCCATATGCTGCGAGGATTTTTTCTTTATGTATCTGCGATACCGCGATTATCGCGTCTTTCAGTTTATTCGAGGTCGTGACGAGCCGGTCGCTGTTCCGCTGTATGAACCGGTCGCGCCAGCCGCCAAACAGCATATGCCAGTCGGAACAAATCTTGTACCGCAGACGCAGGACCTTCTTCCAGAAGATAAGCACCATCAAGAGGTTCGGGTCATTTGAGAAAAAGACCATGTCGCGCTCGCTCCGCAGGATAAAATACGGCAGCCACAAGAAATAGAACAAGGTCTTGAAATGACGGGACGACAGCCGCACATTCAGGACGGGCAATCCGCGCAGATCGTTTCCGAGGTCATTGGCCACGACCAATACAAAATCATCCTTGAGCGCCGCGTGGAACCCTTTCGCGAGTTCGAGCACATATATGTGGTCGGCAGTACTTGCGGGATACGTCTTCGCCGTAAGATAGACAAGCTTCATACCTCTCGAGTGAACAGCTCCTCAAACACCTTCGCCACCACGGAGACGTCGTACTGTCGGACCCACGAGTTCAATTCCGTCCCTAGGGACGTACGTTCCTCCACGCTCTTCCCTAACAGATCGCCGAGTCTGTCCGCAAATCCCCGCAGGTCTCCGGGCTTAACCATATACGCGCGCAGGGACTCGGGAATGATGTCTTTGACCGCACCGACGTTACTGGCGACGAACGGGACGCCGAACGCCATCGATTCCAGCAATACGCGCGGGAACCCTTCCTCTTCTGACGGCATGACGAACGCATCCGAAGTGGCGAAGTAATCAGGCAGTTCCCGATTCGCCACCGCACCGACCAAACGGACATTCCCTTCGAGGTTCGCTTTCTTCACTTCGCTTTGCAAGAGATACTCGTCCGGACCGGAACCGGCAATAATGAACAGCGTATCCGGGTGCGCGCGTATGACTTCAGACGCAACCGGCACAATCATCCGCGAGCCTTTGCGCGGGGAGAGCCAGTGCACGAACAGCACCACTTTTGCATCCTGCGGAACGTGTAGCTTCTCTCGCGCCTCTTTGCGAGAAAGAGCACTCGTGAACCGCTTCAGGTCTATCCAATTCGGCATCACGAGCACGGACGCTCTCGGTATGCCGTACTGTCGCGCGTAGGCGTCGGCAAGCGAGGGTGCTCCGGTCACCAAATGCGTCACCATCTTATACGTCAATCGTTCAAAGAACTCCCGCAAGAAATTGCGCTTATATTTCCACGGCTCGCCGCAATTCCAATAGAAGACGCGGCCGCCCGAGACTCCCGCGATAAACGAGGCGCAGAATGCCGAGAAAAAAGAGTAATGGATATAGACATCGCGATACCCGGCGAGGCGAGCTCTCGCGAGCGCGAATGGAACTGTAAGTACGCGTGAAAGCCCGCGACTCGCAAAGACTCGGCTATAACCGAGCTCGCGACCCGGCCTTTCTCCGCGCTCAACGATGAGAAACAGGTCAAAACTACTGCCTATCTCTTTCAGGAAGTCGTGGATATGCGGGAAATGAGACGCATCGGCGGCTTCGTAGCGCGGAAGGACGTAACAGAGTTTCGGCTTCATAGCATTATCGTTTAAATACCAGATTGCGGTATGCGAAGAAACTGACCACGGCGATGAGCATGCCGGCGAGGAATTGAGCGGCAAGGTACCAGAGAGAAAACCATTCCACGAATGCGTACACCAAGAACGTATTCAGCGCCACATTGGCGAGAACCACCGCGCTGTAGAAAGCGAACTGCGTACGTACGTTGTCCCTTGAAGAATCCTCAAAGGTCCAGAACTTCTGCATGCTGAAACTGACGATGACAGAAACAATGAAAGCGCATACTGACGACACCAGATAGTACATGCGGAAAAAATCCGTCAACACATACAGCACCGTAAGATTCGTCGCCGTCGCACTGCCGCCGGAGACAACATATTTAACAATTTGGTTCATGCCAGTTTCGCGAGGTCTGCCGCGACGCGGGACGGAACGTCGCCGACGGAAGCGAGGTGTGCGCGCGCCGTTTCTTCGGCGTGCCGCGGGAGCGCTTGTCGAACTTCATTATCCTCGATAAACCCGACGATGGCGAGCGAGAGCGCGGTCGGATCGGCCACCGGCGTTGCCAGGACGTCCTCATACCCTTTGAACACTTCGCCCACGATGCCGACATCGGTCGTGATGATGGGGACTTTGGCGAGCGCCGCTTCCAGAAGCGTGCGGCCGTACCCTTCGTACGCGCTCGCCTGGATGAACGCGTGGGCGCTCCGCATGAGTCCCCACGCTTCTTCCGCCGGGCGCCAGCCTCTCATGAATACCACGTTCTTCCCAAGGCCGAGCGAATGCGCCATCCGCTCGAGCGCTCCGCGCTCGCGGCCCTCGCCGACGACAAAGAGCCCGACCATCGGATAGTGCCCCACCACGAGCTTGAGGGCCGCGAGGATGTCTTCCACGCGCTTCTCCGGTTCCAATCGCCCGACCGTGATGAGCGCGAAGGTAAAAGGATGCTCCGGGAGCCGCACGGGCTCCGGCACTGCCGAACTGACCGCAACAGGGATTACCGATGGCGAGGGTATGCGGGAACCGTAGCGCGCGACAAGCGACGCCTTCACGCGCTCGGAGACCGTGCGGATGCCGGCGGCGGCCGGCAGGACGCGGTCGGCGACGCGGCGGCGCCAGCGATTCAGGAACGGCATACGCACGGAGGGACTCCGAAAATTGCCGCTCCGCACGAACCAGGGAGACAGGAAATCGGTGTGCACTTGGATGTGCAGTTTCGCCTGTGTGCCGGCGGCGGCGCGGAGCGCCGCGAGTCCGTGTTCAAACGGGTCCTGCGCCGACACCACCTCAATGCCGTACTGAAGCATGAGTTCATGCGCGCGGCGCGCGAGTGTGCGCACGCGGAAAAGTTTCCACGAACGTACCGGATGCAAAAAGAGATTCCCGTCCTGTTCGTCGCGGGCGCCGGAACCCGCGGGCGAGACGATGTGCAATTCCCCTATTGCCGCGGCGTACGCGCGCATGCGCTCGCGCACGCCGCTCGCCGCATCAAAAATCGCCGGGTCATTGGATACGAAAAGGACTTTCATAGGGTGTGCAGGAGGGCGGCGGTCGCTGAAAGCATCGCCCCGGTCGAAAAGCGTTTTGCGGACTCTTTCGCGCGCGCCGAGAGGCACGCGCGGAGCTCGTCGTCGCCGAGCACGCGCGCAACAGCGGCCGAGAGCGCGGATGCATCTCCCGCGGGAACCAAAAGGCCGTTCCCTCCGTCTGTTATCACTTCCGGATTCCCGCCGACATTCGTCGCGACGGCCGGCACGCCGAACGCAAGCGCCTCGATAAGGAGATGCGAGAGCCCTTCATACGATGAGTTGAGGACGAACACTTCCGCCGATTGCACCGCCGCGAGAGTATCCCTGTGCGACAGCATGCCGGTAAGAACGGCGCGCGCGGGCAACTTCGCGCGGATGCGGCGCGCAAGCATAACGCGCAAAGGACCATCGCCGACGATTGCGAGCGAGGCGTCGGGAATACGCGCAACGGCATCGATAATCCCGTCCATATGCTTCCACGGCACGAGCCGGCCCGCAGTCACGATGAGCGGCCGCGGCAGTGTAGCCACGGCTTCGGGTACAGTTCCGAGTTCTTCAAGAGGCACAGCATTATAGATAACCTCCATATCCTCCTCCGGGATGCCCCATGCCGTCACGATATGTTTTAGGTATTCGCTCGGGACGATGACCTTTGCGGCACCACGCGCCACGCGCGTTTGTATGCGCCGGAGCCATCTGACCGGAAACGGAACGCGCTCGGTATTCACGAATTCGTCCAGATTCTCCGTCACGCCGAACCGCTGTTGTCCTTGCTCCCACGCATAGTCGCCGACAATCTTCACCAGAAACGGCTTCCCCGCCCGCTTCGCCGCTTTCATCGCCGGCAAGCCGACCGAGACCGGATCGAGCGCGAGCACGGCGTCAGCGTTCCGCGCCGCCTTAAGGACGCGAAGGTAATACGCGATGTGGCGGATGATCTTCGGCAAGCGCCGCACCTCGCTGAACTTCACCAGCTCAACGTCAATGCCCTTCGCCGGCAATCCCCCAAGCAAAAGCTTGGCATACGTCGCCGGGCCGCCTATCTCGGGCGGGTATAAGGGCGTCGCAATAACGAGCTTCATATGTGTATTCTAGCGCCCAAGCAGACGGCCGAAGATATTCTGCATGGAACGGCCGATGAGGTCCCAATGATACTTTTCGAACACCAGTTTCTTCGCGGTCGCCTCAACCCGCGCGACCTGCTCTGAATGCGCGAGAATATCCTGCACTGCCTCGGCTATTTGTTTCGGCGAATCTTTGTCCACCGCCCAGCCGGTCGTCTCTTTGTCCGGATCGCGTCTCGCGCCAAAAAGGAAATCCGCGATGCCGCCCTCCTGCGTTGCGATGACCGGCAATCCTGCCGCCATCGCTTCAATGAAAGAGTTCCCCATGCCCTCGGAGCGCGAGGGGCGAATGAAGATGTCGCACGCTTTCAAATAATTCGGTATGTCTTCGAGCGGCACATAGGGATGGAAATGCACACGCGACGCGACGCCGAGCTTCTCCGCAAGTTCTGTGAGCGCGCTCTTGTCGGGACCGTCGCCGAGCATGAAAAAATGCACGTACGCCGGTAAAAGCGGAAGTGCGCGGATGACCACATCAAGCGCGTTCTTGTGCACCAGCCGGCCGGTATGGATAAGCCATGTCTCGCCGCCTTTCTTTCCGATATTCGTACGGATAGTTTCCAGCTCGCTTTCGGACGGCATGCGAGCGAACCGCTCCGCATCCATGCCGTTCGGGATGACCTCCATCGGCCCCGTAAAGCCCCGCCGGCGCGCCCAACGGCCAAGGAAGGTCGATTCGGCAGCGACCATGTCCGCTGTCGTGAATCCGCGTTTAAAGAACGGCCACAGCGGACGCATCAGCCGTTCAACATATTCGGGGGGATCGCCCTCTTGGAGCGTGAGAAGATACTTCACCTCCGGATGGAATGTCTTGAATACACCGGCGGGAACCCCGGACGAGTGAGCCATTATCGCCCATATGCCGTCAAACTGATACTGCTTATGGAGCGCTGATGCCTTGCGCGCGGCAGAAAATTGAAAAAGAAATTTATCCAACTTTCCGCTACCGTTCCCGATGCGATGGACGAACACCTTGCCGACCTTTTCTTCGCGCGGCTCGGCGGAAGAGAAGCGCATCGTTACCATATGGAACTCAATGTCTGCGATGCGATCCGTGATCTCTTTGACGGCAACTTCCGCCCCGCCGACATGCGGATAGTATGCGAGCGAGAAGATGAGCATCCGCTTCATTTCTTACGGACGTCCGCAATGTAGTCGGCAAGCTTCCTCTTCGGAGCCCAACCGATTGAACGCGTTTTGGACGTATCAATGTCGGAGCTCATGCGGTTGCCCGGTGACGCGGGCTTCATGACGACCTTCCCTCCGAACAGCTGCGCGACCTCGAGTATTGAATAGGCCCGCTCATCCCCGATGCCGAAATCGTCCCCCGTTCCATCTGCGCCGACAAGGATGAGCCCGTCAACAATATCGTCGACATGGGTAAAATTGCGTTTCTGCGTTCCCGGTGCGGTCACCATGAGCGATTCGCCTGTCTGTTGTCTTTGCCTGAAAATCTCGATGACGGTGCCGTACGCGCCGGAGCGCTCTCCGGGGCCGTACACGTTATAGAAATAGGTGATCGCGTGCGGGAGGCCGTACCACGTGCTGTAATTCCTGACCAATTCGGTGTTGGTGGCTTTCGTCCACGCATACGGGCTCTGATCGCGGCCGAGGCCGCCGTCACCGAATTTCGTCGAGGAACCGGCGTACACGAGCTTGCCGCCTTTCTTCCGCCAGAATTCGAGTACGCCGAACGTCCCGTCCTTGTTGAGATCCCAAACGAGCGCCGGCTCCTCAAGACTCTTTTCCACGCGCGAGTACTCGCCGAGATGGTAGATAAGATCGGGATTTTCGGGAATATGCTTTTCAATATCTTTCGTGTGGCCTTCGCGGTAGTCCACGCCGGGTACGTGATTCTCGCGAGACCCGGTAAAATAGTTGTCCAGTGAAATCACCTTGTGGCCGTCTTTCACCAGGCGCGCGCACAGGTGCGAGCCGATGAAGCCCGCACCGCCGGTGACCAGAATGAGTTTTTTATCTGCCATAGATGAAGACTAGTATACAAACGACCGGAGCGCGAACGGCTACAGGAGTATGAAAGCTCCGCCCGCGAGGGTCATGAGGCCTAAGAAACCGAGCGTCCAGGGCGAACGGAAGAGGCTCGTGATGCGCGTGCCGCCAGCTGACGACGTCTCCGCGGGCGATGTGGCCCCCACAGCCGCGAGCTCTGTCGCTGCTGTGGGGGCACCTACTGCTGTAATTTCATGTGCGGTGCCGCTTACGCTGATATCCGAAGCAGGCGATGGTTCCTCGACCGTCTGCTCCCCATAAGAACTCTGCGCGGGCGCGGAAAGTTGCGTGACCGCCTCGACTATGGGCTGCGGCGCGGAATGTGCGGCGACGATGCCGTCCGGATACAGGAGCACTGCATCAAGCGCTATCGGAAGATCCGTAATGATGAATGGAAACAGAACGCTCGCTTCCGGCAGGAGCGTCGTGCCGTCCGGAATGCGAAACATCCCCGTATCCGAGACCAGCCGCCAGCCGGAGAGGTCGAGCCGCTCGTTTGAATCGTTCGCAACCGTGATGCCGTCTCCGGAAACGGGAAGGAGGCGGACCTGGGCCGGCTTGACCGTGACAATCAGTTCGTCGCGCGCCCTCGCCGTTCCGTCGGTCGCATCGACAATCACCAAATACGTGCCCGCATAGCGGTAGACCTTTTCTACAGCGTTTCCGGACATAGATGAGCCGTCACCGAAGCTCCATATAATCTGCGCCGACGGGTCGACGGCGCCGCTCTTGCTTGTCACGCGCGCCGAAAGACGAAGCGGCACCTCGAGCATCGCCTCCTGACTGCCGCTGACTTCTACCGAAAGTTGCGAAGGCGGCGGCACATAGGTCGTCGTTCCTCCCGAAGACACGCTCAGCGTCGATGAGGCGGTGTCCGCCGTGGTCGTCGCGCTCGTGGCGTTCGTATCGCCGACAGTGATGAACGGCGCGAGCCCCGCATACGTACTCGGACCGATGCCGCTCACATTCTGGATGTCTTCGATGCGGGCGAACGGCCCGTGCGCCGAACGATACTCGACGATTCTAGTTGCGTAGGCCGGTCCGATCCCGGGAAGCGTATCCAAAAGCGTTGCATCCGCGGTATTGATATTGACCAGTGCCGCATGCGCAAGCGCGGGGAGGAGGATGGCCAGAAGAAGCAGTCCGGCGATGCGCATAGGGGAATGATTACGTGTCGCCTTTGAGCACTTTGCGGAGTGCGTCCTCGGACACTTCGAAAGGCTGCTTCCCCGGCGGCGGCTTCGCCGCCGCCGGCTGTTCGGGCTGTCCGCCGGCCGTCGGCCGTGGATCGCTTCGTTTGAGGACGTCAGCGAGAACGCCCTTGAGCGATTCTTTGTGCTGCGTCTGCTTCTGTTCCCGCTCCACACCGGTCTTCGCGGTCATAGTGCGCAGAATTGATTTCAAATCTTCGGCGCTCTTTGTCGGGAGCGGACGCTCGGCTGCCGGACGGGGAGTCTCCGCGCGAGGAATAAACGGCTTGGGTGACGCCGGTCTTGCTTCCTCTCGTCTCGTTTCTTCCCTTTGCACCGGCGGTGCCTGCCGCACGGGCTGTACGGGCGGGCGCGCCGATTTCTTGTACTCCCGCGCCTCCTGCGGCATCGGGGCGGCGGCGCTTGCAGCAAGCTCTTCGATAATGACGCTCTCGACGCCGGCGCGCGGCGCGGTAAATTGCTCCCGCGATGCCGCGATGACCTGCTCGCGATGAGAGACGGGCGGCGGCTCTATCGGCGGTATCGTCACGGCGGAGAACGGCGCCGACCCGACGCCGTCGATCATAAGCGAGAGATACACTTGGCGCCGGTCGAGCGCCACGACATCCTCTTTCGTGAACTTCGGCATGAAAATGGTTTCCAGCACTTCGGCGTCGAACGGTCCGACCCGGAAGACGACCGTCGTGCCGACGTTGCCGAACACGGCATCGCGCACTTCCTCTTCCATCTGTTCGATGTACTGGTGCGCGATGACGAGATTCAGCCGGTATTTGCGCGACTCGGAAAGTATTTCCGCGAACGTCTGGTTCGCGAAGTTCTGGAATTCGTCGACGTAGAAATAAAAATGCGGAAGTTTGGCGAGCTCGTCGGCGGGGAGATTCGCCCTGCTCATCGCGGCGAGAAAGATGCGCGTCGTGAGCATCGAGCCCAAGAGGCGCATATTGGTCTCGCCGACAAGGCCTTTGGAAAGGTTGATGATGAGTATCTTCTTCTCATCCATCATCGTGCGGATGTCGAACGAGGACTTGGGCTGGCCGATGATGTTCCGGATGAGCGGGTTGCCGGTGAATTGGCCGACTTTGTTCTGGATGGCGGGCGTCGCTTCCTGGGTATACCGGTCGGTGTAGGTCGCGAACTCTTTCGTCCAGAAATCCTTCACGACCGGATCCTTCACGTTCTCGACGACTTTTTTCCGGTACTCTTTGTCGGTATACATGCGGTTGACGCCGAGCAGGGTCGCGCCCGGATATTCAAGCAGGGCGAGGAGCGTATTCGTGAGAATGTACTCCATGCGCGCGCTCCACGCGTCTTCCCAAATCTTCTTGAAGGTCGCCATGAGGCCGGACACCACGAGGTGGCGCTTGTCATAGCCGACATCCTCCATCACGTTGAACGCGATAGGGTGTTCCATATCGAACGGGGCGAAGTAGACGACATCCTTGATGCGGTTTTCGGGGATGTAATCGAGGAGCCGTTCGACCGTGCCGCCGTGCGGGTCGATGAAGGCGAACCCTTCGCCGTTCCGGATATCCTGGATCGCCATGTTCTCGAGCAAGGTCGACTTGCCCATGCCGGTCTTGCCGATGACGTACATGTGGCGGTCACGGTCCTTCGATTTGATGCCGAACGGGATATATTTCCCCCTCGAATCGGTCGCGGCGAAGTAGGTGACGCGCTCGGGATTTTCCATCATGTAGCAGTATACCAAATACCGCCGAACGTTGTGTTATTTATATCGGAGAGATAGTGGGCGGAGGTGGAGGCGTCTCGACCGACTGCTCGGCGGCGCGCGCTTCGCGCGCGCGAAGCGCAAGGCCGATACCACATACGCACGCACCAAAGATGACTTCGAGCAGGGACCGGAACGCCGTCGGAAGCCCCGAAAATGGCGTGAGGATCACGAGGATGCCGAGGAGAATAAGGGTGCTGGTGCGGGACATATGTGCAGTATATCAAGGCATCACGATGACAACAAATTCGCCACGTACTGTGTCAGGATGCGTAGCAAAGTGCGCAAGCACTTCGTCCGGCGTGCCCGAGATTACTTCTTCATGAATCTTCGTGAGTTCGCGGGCGATCGTCACGCGCGACACCCCTTCCAGCTCTTTCAATAATTTCAAAACGCGGTGCGGCGACTCATACAGCACGACCGGCAACTCGCTCGCCTTGATGCTCTTAAGCGCGGTCTGTCGTCCTTTCTTGTGCGGGAGGAATCCGAGGAAGGCGAACTCGCCGGTGTCCATGCCCGCGATGGAGAGCGCGGCGGTGAGCGCCGAGGCGCCCGGTATCGCTTCTATCGTCACGTCAGGTAACTGTTCGCGCACCTGTGCGACCAGCCGCGCGCCCGGATCGCTTATGCCCGGTGTCCCCGCATCCGAAACGAACGCAACGCGTTCCCCCGCCGCGAGCCGCTCAATGACCTCGTCCGCTTTCTTCGCTTCCGTCACCGCGTCAAGCCGCCGGAGCGGTTTCTTGATTTCATATCGTGAAAGTAATTTAGAAATAACACGCGTGTCCTCGGCGTAGATGACGTCGCACTCCTTGAGTGTGCGAAGCGCCCGGAGCGTGATGTCTTCCAGGTTCCCTATCGGCGTCGCGACGATTGAGAGTGTCCCCATGCGCCCACTCTACCAAGTTCAATAAGTAAGTGCACCACTCCGCTAATATCGGAGTATGAAATACCGGCATCTGGGAGTGGAGGAACGTGAGGAAATACAACTTGGTTTGCTTCGTGGGGAGTCGTTGCGAACCATCGCGAAACGGCTCGATCGTGACCATACATCGCTCGGGCGGGAGCTTTCCCGCAACAGTTCTCCGGTGGTGGAGAAATATACGCCACGATTAGCTGAAGGACGAGCACAAGCAAAGCGGTCGAGCCGCGGCAGGGTCGAACGGCTCAAGAACGAGACGGTGCGAACGTACGTTGTTGAACAGTTGAAAGAGAGTTGGTCGCCCGAACAGATTGCCGGGTCAATCGAGGCTGCCAAGGGTGAGACCATTTCGCACGAAGCCATATACCAGTACATATATGCTCAAGTCCACCGTGGCGGCAACGGATGGGTGAAGCCGGGACACGAAGACCTGCGACCGTATCTCGCGCGCAGACACAAGAAGAGAGCGAAGAAAGGCATGCGCAAAGGAGTGCGCACCTTCAAGCCAAAAGGGATTCCCATTGATGACCGGCCGATGGTCGTCGATCTGCGCTCTCGCATCGGCGACTGGGAGGGCGACAGTATTGAGTCGAAAGATCATGCACCAGGACTGAACTCATTAGTGGATCGCAGGAGCGGACTTCTGCTTCTCTCGAAGCTTTCTGCCAAGACAGCAAAAGCGACACGTGAGGTGATATCAAAACGACTTTCAAATCTCCCTGCGCACACACTGACGGTCGACAACGGACCAGAGAACCAGGAGTGGCGGGAGACCGAGGAAGCGACGAATGCACGAGTGTACTTTGCTCACCCGTATCACTCATGGGAACGAGGTACCAATGAGAATACGAACGGTCTGGTGCGTCGGTATTTTCCCAAAGGAACTGACTTCAGGGGTGTATCGGAAGAAGAAATTGCACGAGTGGAGTATGCTTTGAACACGAGACCGAGAAAACGCCTCGGCTTCAAGACACCATTAGAAGTCTGGAGTGGTGCACTTCAATGTTGAACGTACCTCTAGCGTAGTTGACATACTTTGACAATACGATACAATCTAGAGCGGAAGAACGCATCATCCGAACCAAAACCTGAAAAGGAGTGCATCATGTACAGATATGAACTTCCGCGACCGAATATCACGGTAGCGGCATACAGCCCGGAAGACGCACGGAAACGCGGCATCACGAATTGGTCTCTGAAACCGCTTCAAAACCAAGAGAGCGCCCGGCGGCATCGGAGCTTGGCGACGGAATTAAGCCTCCAAATCTCCAGTATGCGCGCGGACAAAGCTTACGCCCCGCACATAGAACCAGCGAGCGCCAGGATCGTCGACACGACGGAATTGAAAGAAAAAATCCGGCTTGGCGCGGTCGACCTTTTCCGGAACCATGACCTGCCGGCCGACGGCACCTTTCTCGAGCCGGGCGATGCATTCGTCATGAGCGCCGCGGGTTGTCCTATCATCATCGCAGCCGACCGCTACGGCCGATACGTGGTCGTTGCGCACGCAGGGCGCGACTCGCTCATCGACCGCGGCGCGGTTGTCGGAGAGCCGACCGAAGGACGCCATTTGAGCGTCGTCCACGCTGTCGTCGCCGCGTTCGAACAGCGCGGAATGCCGGCGCGGGATCTCGAGATGCATATGCTCTTCTCGATACCGGTCAGTGTGTTCGATCACGATCTCGATCATCCGCAGTACGGACGATACAATCGCCAGCTTGGCGAGTTTGTCGATGAACGCTGGCGGCGCTGTACGGATTACAAGGATGGCAGTCTGTTTCTGAATCTGGAACACATCTTCATAGCGCAGGCGGCGGAGATGCATGTCGTTTCCCTGCAGGCCGTGCACCGGCTTGACCATTATCCGGACCTCGCGCACACGCACGACGGCGAGGATCGGGGGCGGAGAAATCTATTCATCGTCAAGCGCAACGTTTGACCCGCGGCGCACGCCGCACTCACGCGACCTCTTCGGGGGTCGCGTTATTTTTTATCAACAAGAATATCGGCGACCTTGTAGATGTCGCCCGCGCCCATCGTCATAACGGTATCGCTCGGCTCGGCCTCCTGAAGCTTTTTCAATATTGCATCAAAATCAAGAGCGGCCGCATTCGTGCCGGATGCGCGGATGCGCTCGGCAAGTATTGCGCTTGAAATAGTGCCGTCGTCCACTTCGCGTGCCGCATAAATGGGTGCGATGAACACTTCGTCCGCATCAGCAAAAGCGGCCGCGAATTCATCGAGCAGATCGCGGGTACGGCTGTAGAGATGGGGGTGAAAGGCGACGATAATCTTCCCTTTCACTTTTGCGCGGAGCGCGCGGAGCGTCTCCCGCACCGCGGTCGGGTGGTGCGCGTAGTCGTCATACACATCGGCCCCGCGCACCGTCTTCCCTTTATATTCAAATCTCCGCCAGGTGCCCTGAAAATCCGAGACACTACGATATATCGTAGTGTCTTCAATCTGTGGAAATGCAAGCCGCGCGGCCGCGGCGGCCGCGCGCGCATTCTGCCGGTTGAACTCCCCCGGCAATTGGAGCTCGTACGCGGGCTCCTTCGTGTAATCAACGATGCGCGCTTTCGCGCTCGCGAGGAGCGGTGCAATATTCGGATTATTCGGATCGGTTACAACGGCCCCCTCCGCCGGCACGCGCTCGATCGCCCGGCGGAACGTCGCTTGGAGCGCCCCGAGCGACGGGAACCAGTCGGTGTGGTCCCACTCAAGATTCGTCACCACAAGCACTTGTGGCGAGAGTTCGAGCACATGGTCGCGGTACTCGCACGCCTCCACGACAAGGAGGTCGGAATCGCCGTGGAGATAATTGGAACCGAAGTCCCTCACCAGCGAACCAACAACGGCGGTCGGCGACGCCCCCGCGTCTTTCAATATGTTCGCGAGCATGCCGGTCGTCGTCGTCTTGCCGTGCGTGCCCGCGACCGCGACGGTGCGCTTCCCCAAGGACACCTGCCCCAGCATTTTGAAATAGGAGAGTTCCGGAATGCCAAGCTCACGAGCCTTCTCTCGTTCGGCAAACCCTTCCGCACCTTCGACGACCGCATCGCTGTAGATGACCATGCCGGCATCGTTCGGCACGTTCTCCGCTTTCTGCCCGATGATGACGCGGATTCCTTTCTCTTCTAGAAGTTCGGTCACTGGACTCGCGCTCCGGTCGGAGCCGGTGACGGCGACGCCTTGGTCATGAAAATATTGCGCGAGCGCGCTCATCCCGATGCCGCCGATGCCGATGAAATGCACTTTTTTCATAACGCTTCTACGATAGCAGTAAATTGGTCACCGCGGTCGAACTCGTTCTTGAACATACCGAACGAGGTGAAGGCCGGAGAAAAAAGCACCGTATCGCCCGATTCAGCACTTTTCATCGCTTCAGCAACCGCTTCTGCAAGGCCTCCATATATGGAGACGTTCGGCAGTGTATCTTTGATGCGGTCGGTGCCGGTGCCGGAAAGTAAGATGACTCGTTTCACCTCCTTCAGTTTCTCGGCGAGCGCATCAATTTCTAGATTCTTGTCTGTCCCGCCGGCAATGACAATCGTGTTCTCGGCACCGAGCGCGGCAAGCGCGGCCAACGTCGCTTCGGGCGTCGTGGAAGTGGTATCGTTGTAGATCTTCACCCCTCTTACGTCACGAATAAGCTCAAGTCGTCCCGGCACGCCCGCGAATGCGGCAAGCGCGCGGCGACTCATCTCGTCCGGGATGTCGAGCACACGAGCCGCGGTGAGCGCGAGTGCGGCGTCGTAGCGGTTATGCATGCCCGGAATTTTCAGCATCCACGTATCAGGAAGCTTCGTTTCATCGGCCACAATTATTTTCGCTTCTATCTTGTCGCCATACCTATCGATGATAGTCGGCGCGCACTGTTTACCGAGTATGAGCGCGTCTTTCTCGTTTTGGTATAAAAATATGTTCGCTTTGTCGGCGAGATACGCGTCTAGATCATTCTTATAATAATTGAGATGGTCTTGATACAGTGTGGTGAAGACCGAAATGCGCGGGCTTATGCGCGCCTCGCCGAAACCCTGCAACTGCCACGAATCGAGTTCAAGCACGGCAATATGTTCGGGTGTCGCCTCTCTAAGAAGAGCGAGCGTGGAAACGCCGCGGACATTCCCTCCGAGCAGAACCTCCTTCCCCGCTTCTTTCAGCATGGCGTAGAGCATGTGCGCCACGGTCGATTTACCGCGCGTACCGGTGATGCCGACGCACGGGATGCCGGAAATCTCCGCGAAGAGGTCCGCACTCATGCGGACCGGGATGTTGTTTTTCTTCGCTTCGGCGATATGCGGGGAATCAAGCGGCACGCCCGCGGCTTTAAGAATGAGGTCGCGGCCGCGGAAATCCTCGAGCCGGTGCTCGCCGAGGACAAATGTAATATTCGGAAACGACTCCAGCTGTGCTACCGAGCTTGCGAGTTCCTCGCGCGACTTGAGGTCGGTCACGATAAGCTCGGCGCCGCACTCGGCCAGGTAGCGTGCATCGCCAACACCGCGGCCCAACAAGCCGAGACCCATGACGGTAATTTTCTTTCCGCGGAAATGCGCCGAGGCGTCCATAAAACGCATCGTAGCGCACCGGAGAGCCTCATGCACGCAGACGGCTCTTACGCGTCAGGGACACCCTTTTGTCGTCGGAATATCTTCGTGTTCAAGCGGGAGCGACGTGGCCGGCACTACCACAATCTCGTAGGGAGCCGTGAGCGACTGCCCTGTCGCGCAGCTGCCGCTCGGCGCTACGAGCGTTACCGAAACCTTGCGTGCGGAAGAATCCTCAACCTTGGAAATCTTGATCGCGTAGCCCGTGGTGGGCTTTTCTCCCATAAAAACGGCAATGACCGCCTGCGTCTTGAAATCGACCTTGGGCGGCGTGCCGGTCGCATCAACCATCTTCCAGAGCTTGTTCAACTGGTCCGCGGATGTGATGGCGTAATTGACGCGCGTCGTCACGGTCGACTTCGAGCCCTGCGCGACCTCCGTGAACGGTACGGCGGCCGGGAGCGGTTGGGTATCCGCTACGGCTGAAGAGGTGGTGGAATTCCCGCGGCCGAGGAAGAAGAACGCCGACCCCGCAACGAGCGCGACAAGCACAACGCCGATGAGGATGAGCGTGTCTTTTTTCATTCCTCCAGTATAGCCGTACTTCAACACAGGACACCGCAGGGTGTGGGTATAACAGTCTCCCAAAGTGGAAACGTCAAGTGATTTCTGGTACTATCACAAAGTTCCAACTGCAAGCGTATGGAGTACCATACTGCTTGCTCGTTCGGAGCATACCAAAGCAAATGAGGACATTCGTTTGGCATCTCCTCACTCGCAAGCGTAGCTCAGTTGGTAGAGCACCCGACTGATACTCGGGCGGTCCCAGGTTCGACCCCTGGCGCTTGCACCTAAACAACAAAAACACCCTCCTCGGGTGTTTTTGTTTGAGTATCGAAAAGATGGTATGCGTTCTTTTGTTCCGCCTATTCTGTCCCGTTTGAGAGCTCATATGTGGCTCTCAAACGACATCGGGTTACGTTATCCGACTTCCGAGTACCGTTTAGAGACGAGTACTATCTCTCCTAATCTTGCGACTAGATCGACATGATATTCCTTTCGGGAATATCGGTTCCAATTTGGATATGTTCCACGAACAGCTTCCGCTACCCGTGCCTTGTTACGACTTAGTCCTTGTCACTGAATTTGCCGTAGTCCTGCGCGAGGCAGACCTTCGGGCACCCCCAGCTCCCTTGA
>JAGWZP010000014.1 GCA_018968865.1 Patescibacteria group bacterium
AAGGAACTGACTTCAGGGGTGTATCGGAAGAAGAAATTGCACGAGTGGAGTATGCTTTGAACACGAGACCGAGAAAACGCCTCGGCTTCAAGACACCATTAGAAGTCTGGAGTGGTGCACTTCAATGTTGAACGTACCTACGGGCGACTTGACAGAAATATAAGTTCATGTACTACTGAAACGTAGTTCTTTGAGAATGCGTCAAAGTGGTTGTAGCCAAAAGGAGCTGAAAGCTCGGCTTTTATTGGCTACGACCACCCGGGTCTTAGTCCTGTTCCTAGTAGGCACAGGTAAACCGCAACTATTAGTTGAGGAGAAAGACCATGACGATGAAATATGCAACACTCGACCTCGGTACGATTGAAGCCGTCTTCAACAAGCTCGGCGGCCTCGAAGGAGCCAAGCGCTTCCTCTCCGGAGCCGCTGAAGTGGTACTGAAGAGCATCTTGTCGCTCGTGAACGGCAAGGTCGCTTCCGATGCAATCAAGACCTTCGATCCGCACTCGTTCTATACGATGCGCGGCGGACTCTGGATCGGCAACTTCTTCCGGGATAACGTTCTGGCGAAAGCCGCTTCGATCAAGAAGCTGTCGGCGACGACACTCAAGTCGTTCGATCTCACCAAGAACGCCTACGACCGCGACATCATCCCGTGTCTGCCGCAAAACTACGAGTTCGACATCTCCGAAGCGCTCGCGCGCATCGCGCAGATGATCGAGCGGCAGCCGGACGGGAAGGAGGGCGATCTGCTCAACAACGGCTACGCCAACCTGTTCTACGTTCCCGGCTACGTCGTGGGCGTCGACTGGCGCGCTGACGGCCGCGGCTGGGGTGTGAGCGCGTGGGAGCGCGATGACGGCCGCTGGAATGCTGGCAGTCGGGTGTTCGTTCGCAACTGAACGCTCTGCATCTTTGCGAATTCCGGCTCTTAGATACTTTGTATCTTTGAGCCGGTTTTTTTATTTTGTATACTAAAGATGAATCTTCGGACGTTTCGGCTACGGCTAAAGCGGAAGACTCGGGAAGTAGTGCGATGCCAGAATTTGTAT
Organism: Patescibacteria group bacterium; assembly: GCA_018968865.1. The sequence goes on from JAGWZP010000014.1 coordinate 1,050, forward strand.
AGCTACGGCTCTGCAGAGCGCGCGCACACTATTCTCAAACAAAAATAGAACAGTTGGTACGCGGTGCTAGCGGGCTTCAATGCCCCGAATAAGATTCAGCCCGGAGAATATTCAATGGATGGTGGTATGGATGGCATCGCGTATAAGTTCCCGGCTACGTCGTGAACGTGAACTGGAACGCTGACAACCGCAACTGGAATGTGAACGCGTGGAAGCGCGATGACGACAACTGGAATGCTGGTAATCGGGTGTTCGTTCGAAACTTTCCTATTTCTCCCGCGCTGTCGTCGGCGCGGGAGTTTTCGCCATAAGGCCCCTACGCCAGCCGCCTATCATTCGGCCGACTTCGGCCGCCGGCGCGCGCACGAGTACCAAGCGGCGAATGTTGAGGGCGCTTCGCGGGAATCCAGAAGAAGCAACGATTATGTCGTACCATGGGATGTTGAGACACGGGAATGCGCAGAAGCTATTGAAATTGATTCCGACTGTTACTCGGCCTGTTTAGCTGCTCTTGCAGGGGGTAAAATACCGTGCTAGGATGCGGGAATTATGGCGAAGAATCAAGACGAAGAAGTGCGCGCAGACGACGCGCTGGATGGCGCCGGTGACGAGCCCCGCGTGTACGAGCTCGGCTTCAATCTTGACCCCGAACTCCCCGTTGAGGAAGTGAAAAAGGCGTATCAGGCGGTGCGCACCCTCATTGAGGAGCAGGGCACGATGATAGCCGAAGGGGAGCCGGAAAAGATCCAGCTCGCCTATACCATCTCCCGCCAGGAGGTCGCCGGCCGCCGCGATTTCGACGCCGCCTATTTTTCGTGGATCGTCTATGAGGCGTCCGCGCCGAGCCACGCGGAGATTCTTGCCGCGGCGTCCGCCAACAAGCACATCATCCGCTTCATCGACGTGCTCACGACGAAGGATGCGGCCCGCCATGCGGTTGAAATGCGCGAACTCTCCCTGAAGGTCCCTCCGCCCGCCGAGGACCCGGAGGCGGCCGCCAGTGCAGAACTCGACGCGGCGCTCGAAAGCGTCGCGCTATAATACAACCATGTACCTCAACAAAGTGTTTCTCTACGGCAATCTTACCCGCGACCCGGAGCTGAAAGCGCTCCCGTCCGGAAGCCAGGTCGCGAATTTCGGCCTCGCGACGAACCGCACCTACAAGGACAAGAATGGCGCGAAGCAAGAAGCGACCGAGTTCCATAACATCGTCGCGTTCGGCCGCACGGCAGAAGTTATTGCGCAGTACTGCAAGAAAGGCCGCCCGATTTTCGTCGAAGGCCGCATCACGACGCGCTCGTGGGAAGGGAAGGAGGACGGGAAGAAACAGTATCGTACGGAGATTATCGTCGAGAACTTCCAGTTCGGCGCCGACGGCGGCAAAGGCGGCTCGTCCGCGGGCCCCGCTCACGAGGAACAGCCCTCCCCGAAGGACGATGAGGCGATCAAATATCCGGACGAAGAAATCAATCCGGAAGACATACCATTTTAATTATTGACCATGGCATACCAAGCTGAACGCGAAGAGATAGAGATCAAAAAGCACATCGACTATAAGGATGTCGCGTATTTGAAGCTGTTCACCAACCCGCACGCCAAAATGCTCTCCAAGAAGCGCACCGGCATTCCCGCCAACAAGCAGCGCGATATCATGCAGGCCATCAAGCGCGCTCGCTACATGGCGCTCCTTCCCTACATCGCGGCCTAACACGGCAATAAAAAACCCGCCCATAGGCGGTTTTTTTATCGCGCTTATGCCTTTTCCACCCGTTCGGTATAGTCGCCCGAGTCGGTGTTGATGCGGATGATGTCGCCGGTATTGATGAAAAGCGGCACATTCACTTTCGCACCTGTGGAGAGTTCGGCAAGCTTCGTGCCGCCCGAGACGGTGTTGCCTTTGACGGCCGGCGGAGCATCCTTCACTTCAAGCTCAACTTTAACCGGGATTTTTATCGTCATCGGTTTGTCCTCATAGGTCAGCACTTCGACGGTCGTGTTCGGGACAAGCCACTGCACTTTGTCGTGCACCGATTCGTCGGGAAACGAGAAACGATTCTTCGCATTGCCTTCCTCGGCAAACCAGCTCTCGCCTTTGTTTGTGTACAAATAGTTCGCTCGCATGGTGCCGACGTCCGCCTCGGTCACGGTCTCATTCTGGTGGAACGAGATTTCGACCACTTTACCGCCGACAAGCTGGCGAAGCTTTGTCTGGTTGACCGGCTTGCGCTGCTGCATGCGGAAAATATGCGCCGACAGCACCTCGTACGGCTCATTATTGTAGTTGATGACGCTGCCTTTTAGGATTTCGTTGTATGACAGGACGGCCATGGTTCTGAAACTAACGGTGAATAAGAATCGTTATAAAAAGTACCGCCGAAGGCGGATTGGTGTATGCTAGCAGAGCAGTATGAGTTTTTCAACCACTGAGCTTTCGACGCTCACGGATGCGGAGATTCTTGCACGCTCCCAGAAGGAGCCGGACCTCTTCGCGCTTCTGGTGCGCCGTTACGAGGCGGCGCTCCTGCGCCGCGCCCGGACGATACTGAAAAGTCCCGAGGATGCCGAGGAGGCGGTGCAGGACGCTTTCACCAAAATGTACCTCTATGCGGACAAGTACCACGCGCAGGAGGGCGCGAGTTTCTCCTCGTGGGCGTATACCATTCTCAACCGGGTCGCGTATACGAAGTACCGCCAAAAGAGCATCGAGCGCGGCAAGCGCGCCGAACTTCTGCCCGAGCATTACGAATCGCTGCCCGACGCACACGCAGAATTCCTCGAGGACCTCTCGGTGCGCAATGAGGTCATCACCGCGCTCGCGAAACTGCCCGAGACCGCGGCAAAAATCCTCCGGCTCCAATTCATCGAAGGCAAGACGCAGGAAGAAATCGCCGCGGCGGAGGACCTCTCGATACCTGCCGTAAAGACGCGCGTCCATCGCGCCAAAAAGCTGTTCAAACAAGCGTATGATGAACAACACTATGAATGACCAATCAAACATCGAGCGCATCGTGATGCAGCGCGTCCACCTCATCCGCGCGCTCCGGTTCGCCATCTCGAGCGGCACGCTTTCGATGCTCGTGTCGCTTGCGGCGCTCTGGGGCATCGGGCGGGAAGTGTGGGTCGCCCGCGTCCTGCAGAATGCTCCGGCGGATCCTCTCGCATCTTTGCAGTTCTACCTTTTTGCATTCCTCCACACGCGGACCATCGTGCAGGCGCTCATACTCCTCATGCTGGCCTCGCTTCTCTATGTCGCGTACGAGATCGTCCGCGCGGTCAGAGTGATGTCCGTTGCGGAAAACTATTAGCTCTCCGCCAGTTTCGCTTTAATCTGCTTCAGAAGGTCTTTCGCGACCTCCTTGTTCTCGCGAAGATAGGTGCGCGTGGCGTCGTAGCCGACGCCGAGCTTGGTGTCGCCCATTTTGTAGGTATTGCCGGACTTGGCGACGAGCTCGAACTTCTCGCCGAGCGCAATGAGCTCGCCTTCGCGGCTGATGCCTTCGTTATAAAGCAGGTCGAATTCGGTCGTTTTAAACGGGGCGGCGACTTTGTTCTTCACCACCTTCACGCGCACGCGGCCGCCCACGACCTCGTCGCCTTTCTTGATGGATGCGATGCGCCGGATGTCGAGGCGCACCGAGGTATAGAACTTGAGCGCCTTGCCGCCCGGCGTCGTTTCCGGATTGCCGAACATGACGCCGATCTGCATGCGGATCTGATTGATGAAAATGACGATGGTCTTGCTCCGCGCGGCGATGGCCGTGAGCTTGCGGAGCGCCTGGCTCATGAGGCGCGCCTGCTTGCCCATGTGCTGCTGGCCCATCTCGCCCTCGATTTCGTCTTTGGGGGTGAGCGCGGCGACCGAATCGACGACGATGACGTCCACGTTCCCGCTCCGTACCAAGCTCTCGACGATATCGAGCGCCTGCTCGCCGGTGTCCGGCTGGGAGATGAGGAGCTCCGCGAGCTTCACGCCGATGCGCCGCGCGTATTCGGGGTCAAGCGCGTGTTCGGCATCCACAAAGGCGGCGATGCCGCCCTGCTTCTGCGCTTCAGCGATGACATGGAGCGCGAGCGTCGTTTTGCCGCTTGACTCCGGGCCGAATATCTCGATGATGCGCCCGCGGGGAAGGCCGCCCACGCCGAGCGCCGCATCGAGTCCGATGGAGCCCGTCGACACGGTCGGTATCTTCTGCGGCGTGCCGGCGCCGTACGTCGTGATGGCTTCATCGCCGAACTTGGTGCGGATCTCTTTGAGCGCCTGTTCGATGGATTTTTGCCGTTCGCTGGTATCGGTGCTTGCCGCCGTGACGGTTTTAAGCACTTTTTCTTTTTTCGGTTTGAAGGCCATAAGGTGAGTGAAATTAGGGTACGAAAATGGAACGGGTCGCAACCACCGTCCTGCCGAAGCGGTCGGTGGCCACGAACGTAAGTATAGACCCTCCGCGCGGAAAGGTCAGTGTTGACGAGAAGCTCCCATCCTGGTCATGGAGGAGCGGGGCGCCGTCGAGCGTGAGCGTGGCCGCACGCGCGGCTTTCCCTTCGACCGCCACGACGCCGCCCGGATAGGGCGCATTGTCTTTCGGGGACGTGATGGAAAGGGAAGGGCCGTCTATGAGCGGCCACGCTTCTACGAGGCCGTAGCTTATGAAGATGAACAGCACGGCGAAGAGGAGGTATTTCGTCATCGCACGCTAGAATGTCTCTTCCTCGTCGAGCGCCGGCGCCGGATGCTCTACCGTGAGGATCTCGCGCGGCTTGCTCCCGTCGGCGGCGCCGATGACGCCCTTCGCTTCGAGCACGTCCATGAGCCGCGCCGCCCGCGAGTAGCCGATCTTCAATTTGCGCTGGAGATAGGACGTGGACGCGCGCCCGGCCTCTTCCACGGCGGTGCGCGCATCCTCGTACAGGTCGTCGTCGATATCGTCATCATCGAAACTGCCGTTCACCAGTCCGATGACGTCGTTCGGTTCGGCGCTCGCGCCGCCGCCGAAGTCGATGCTGGAGAGATTCCCTGCGTTATGGCTTTTGATATAGCTCACCACCTTCTTCACTTCGTTCTCGCTGATGAAGGCGGTCTGGATGCGCACCGGCTTCTGCATATCGCTTGAGAGGTAGAGCATGTCGCCCGCGCCGAGCAGCGATTCCGCGCCTGCGCCGTCGAGAATGGTGCGCGAATCTATCTGGCTCGCGACCTGGAGCGCCATGCGCGTCGGCACGTTCGCCTTGATGAGGCCGGTAATGACGTTCACCGACGGGCGCTGGGTGGAGAGCACGAGGTGGATGCCCACCGCGCGCGACATCTGCGCGAGGCGGACGATGGAGGCCTCGAGCTCGCGCGGATAGCTGTGCATGATATCCGCGAGCTCGTCGATGACGATGACGATGAACGGGAGCGCTTCGGGCAGGTCCGCCGCGCCTTTTTTCTTCGCCGGCTCGTAGATGGTCGCGTGGTAGGAGTCAATGTCGCGCACGCGCTCCGCTTCGAGGATATTGTACCGGCGCTCCATTTCCTTGGCCGCCCATTTGAGCGAAAAGATGGTTTTCTTCGGGTCGGTGATCACGGGCGTAAGCAGATGCGGAATGCCGTTGTAGGCGGTGAGCTCGACGCGCTTCGGGTCGATCATGATGAAGCGCAGCTGGTTCGGGCCGTTCCGGTAGAGCAGGGACGTGATGATGGCGTGGATGGCGACCGACTTTCCGCTGCCGGTCGCGCCCGCGACAAGACCGTGCGGCATTTTCGCGATGTTGACGTAGTGCGGCGTGCCGGTGATGTCGCGTCCCAGAGCCGCGAGCAAGGGCTTGTCGCTGTCGCTCCATTCGGGAGCGCCAAGGAGACCGCCGAGGCCGACCATCGCTTTCACTGTGTTCGGCACTTCGATGCCGACGAGCGACTTGCCGGGGATAGGCGCCTCGATGCGCACCGGATGCGCGGCGAGCGCCAGCTCGAGATTGTTCGCGAGCGAAACAATTTTGGAGAGGCGTACGCCTTCGGCGGGCTTGACCGCGTAGCGGGTGACGGTGGGGCCAACCGATACTTCGTCCATCTCAAGATTGATGCCGAAATTCTGGAAGGTGCGCTTGATGATGTTCGCATTCGCTTTGATGTCGCCCACGCCCGGCTTGCCGCGGTCCGCGCCGAGAATGGAAAGCGGCGGCGCTTCGTATTCGGCATCGAAATTCGCGATGCCCGTTCCTTGGGCGCTCTGTCCGCGATTGAATACATTCACCACCGGCTCGTGCTCGGGAAAGGGAAGAGCATCCTCTTCGTCGTCATCGCTCTCTTCCGGTTCGTAGTCGCCGTCTTCGGGCACGCCGACGACCGAAAGTTCATCGTCGTCGGCGAGTGCATCGCTGCGCCGCGCCCGCATGCGATCCCAGATTGAAAAGACATTCTCGCGGAGGAGCGCGCCGAGCGCCTCGAGGTCGCTCACAACCGCGATGCCGATGCTGATGGTCGCGATGAGGAGCACCAGCGCACCCCAGAAGCCGAAGAAGCCGGTGAGCAGCGCCCCTTCCCAGGTGCCGGCCATGCCGCCGAAATGGGCGTCGGGGAACAGTCCGGCGAACGCGAGAACGGAAGCGCAGATGATGATAAGACCGGAGGTGGTCAGCGTGGTTAAGGTCGGCCGGCCGAAACCGGCATAGGAGCCAAGAGCGATGAGGGCGAGCGGGAGTAGGAACGCGCCGACGCCGACGACGGCATAGCTTGCGGCAAAGATTGCCGTACCGACCGGTCCCGCTGCGCCAAAAATCGCAAGCAGCAGAAGGATGCCTACCGCCACCAGCACGATAGCGGAAGCATAGCGGATAAGCATGTCATATTCCTTGACCTCCTCATCACGCGCCCGCCCGCGCCGCGCACCATTGCCGTTTCTGCGACTCATATATGTATATGCAAGCATTGTAACATCACTCGGCTCGCACGCAGAAGAACAGGAGATCAAAAGGAACTTGCATATGGTCGTAGCGGACGTATACTGTCCGATACGATATGAGACACGAAGTATCTGATATAGGACACGGAAGTGAAATTCGTAAAATCCAAACGAAAGGGAATGATAAGCTTCCAGAAGATTTTGTCTTAGAGAAAAGTATATTTAATAACATTTTTGAAAAGGACATACGCAGGGTATTCATTTACAAGAAAGCCGAGCGCCTCGCAAAAGCCATGCACCTCATTGCTCCTGCCTTTGCCGGTTCGGTCTCGCTTAAGAACCGCGTTGACGCTATCGCCATCGGCCTCGTCGATGCGGCGATTCTGCCGCCTCTTGCGTCTCGCACCGCACTTGCGCACGAGCTTCTCTCGCTTTCAAGCGTGCTTTCCATAGCGCGCACCGGCGGGCTCCTCTCCGTTATGAATGTCGAACTGATCACCCGCGAGGCCCATATTCTGCTTCAAGAGGTCGCCGCCTACGAGGAGCCGAGACTTTTCCTCGACGATGCGCCGACGCTCTCCAGTATCGCCAAAAAAGCCCACGTACAGGAGGCGATGCCGAACACGTCATCGCGGGAACCGAAACCTGCGCCCCAGAAGGCACGCGCCGCATATAAAGGACATATAAAGGACATATTGGACACTCATATAAAAGACAGGCGCGAAAGCATTTTGTCCGTTATAAGGAACAAAGGAAGGGCGAGTATAAAGGACATTTCGACCCTTATTCGGGACGTTTCCGAAAAGACCATCCAACGGGAATTGAGTGCCCTTATCGGGGCTGGCGCGGTGCACAAAGAGGGAGAGCGCCGCTGGAGCACCTATTCGCTCGCGTAAGGAATGTCCGCGTTCCCGCCAGCGCGGGTTTTGTAGGTTTTGACTCTCCCAACCGTCTTTGCTAGTATGGCCCCTGTGATAGCGACGAGGACATAGGGCGTAAAAAAGGCCAAAAACGGTCTCTTTTTTGCACCTATCTTTTCGCCGTTATCCACACGTGAGCTATCGGGAATGCTTGCCTCCGCTATATACTGAGTCCTAGTCCTTGCGGGGACACTTTCGTTCCCGAAGGGCGTACTTTGATAAACAATAGTCTAATAAACATAGACTATTCAACCCTTGCCAACTAACCCATGGCGCACTGGTCGATACCGTGCGCTGTGGGGTAGTGTGAAAGTGAATGTGCTCTCAAGGTGCTAAATACAAACTTGATTATTATGTGCTCCCTAAATCCTTAACAATCGTTATGCAAACAGTAACTACAAAAGCGGTCGCAAAGGTTGCGGCGGTAGCGACGGGGCTCGCCATGGCGACCTCGATGCTCTCGCTCGCTCCCATCGCGCACGCGGCGGCAGTCTCCTGCACCTTCACGAAAGACCTCACGGTCGGTTCGAGGGGTGCGGATGTCACGTGCCTCCAGAACTCGCTCATCGCAGGCGGCTACAGCATTCCTGCAGGTGCGACCGGCTACTTCGGTAGTCAGACGCGCGCGGCAGTAAGTGCGTGGCAGAAGGCAATGAAGGTCTCGCCGACGGCGGGATACTTCGGCCCGAAGAGCCGTGCAGTCTACGCGGGCGGTGCAGTCGCGACCCCGGGCACGCCGGGCACGCCGGCGGCTTCGGCAGGCACGGGAACGGGTCTCAAGGTCTCGCTTGCCCCGACTTCTCCGTCCGGTTCAGTTCTCGTGCAGGGCCAGGGCATCGGACTCCTCGCGCGCTTCCAGTTCGCGAACCCGACAGCCAGCCCGATCAACGTGACTGCGCTTACGTTCAATCGCACGGGTGTCAGCAATGACTCCTCGCTCACGAACATCTACCTGTATAACAACGGTCAGCGCATTACCGACTCAGCGGGCATCTCATCGAGTGCCTTCACGTTCAACAACCCAGCAGGACTCTTTACGATCCCGGCAGGCGGTGTGTACGTGCTTGGCGTTCGCTCGGATATCGCTGGTTCGACCTCGGGTCAGCAGATCGGTGTGAACCTCGTCCAGGCAGTCGGATCGGTCGCGCTTGATTCGTCGGTGAGCCTCCCCGTTGTGGGCGGCTTCCAGACGATCTCGGCGGCGAGCCTCGCTGGCGTCCAGTTCGGCGCGGCGGTTACTCCGTCAGTCAACACCTCGATCAACCCGCAGGTGAACTATCCGATCTGGCAGAATACCGTGTCGGTATCAACCAACCCGGTGAAGCTCTCGGCGATGAAGTTCAGCAACCTCGGTTCGATCAGTGCGCAGTACGTGACCAACCTCCGCCTCTATATTGACGGCGTGCAGGCTGGCTCGGCTGTTCCGGCTTTGAACGCGGACGGCACGCTCTACTTCGATCTGTCGGCTGCTCCGGTGTCACTCTCGACCTCGAACCACACGATCAAGCTTCTCGCTGACGTGACGGGCGGCGCCTCGCGCTCCATCGTCATGTCGGTCCAGCGTTCGGCGGACGTCATGTTCGTCGACAGCCAGCTGAACCAGCCGGTCACCGTCACGAACAATGGCGGCACGGCCTTCTCGGCTCAGTCCACGGCGACCATCACAATCAACTCGGTCTCCGGCACGACGGGCATCTCGACTTCACTTGATCCGTCCTCCCCGTCTTCAAACGTGGCGGTCGGCTCGACCAATGTGAAGCTCGGTACGTTCGATATGCTGGCCACGGGTGAGAACGTGAAGGTTAATGACCTCTACGTCTACGACACGACTTCGATCCACGCAGGCGGTCTCCAGAACGGAAAGATCTTCCTGAACGGGGTCCAGGTCGGTTCAACGAAGAACATCGGTGAAGGTTCGAGCAATTACACGGACTTCTCGATGGGCTCATCGCTCATCCTTCCGATGGGTCAGACGGTGAAGGTTGATGTGTACGCGGATATGAAGACGTCGACGTCGACGAACCTTTCGTCGAATGAGACGGTGTCGGTGACGCTCCATGCTGTCTCCAACAATGCTCAGGGTCAGTCGTCGCTCCAGAGCGCGACCGTCCCGGGCACGGATATCCCGAGCACAACGCTTACGCTCACGGCTACGTCGCTCACTGCGGCGAAGTTCACGGGCTACGGCAATCAGACGGTTATCGCTGGTTCTCAGAACGCCAAGCTTGGAGCCTTCGCGCTTTCGGCTGGCTCGACGGAAGGAGTAACGGTCAACACGATCCTCCTCACGATGTCGCCTGCGAACGCCGCCTCGATTACGAATTTGACGATGAAGGATGATGCGACCGGTAACACGATCGGTACCATCATCACGACGCCGTCTAATTCGAACTCGTACGCGGTCACCTTCGATATTCCGGTTTCCGGCACGAAGGTTATCGACGTGTACGGCAACCTGATATCAGGCGCGAACGCCGGCACCATCACTGTCACGGTCGACCCAACGACCGGCGGTACGGGTGATGTAACCGGCCTGTCGGCAACGGTCGGCGGTTCGGGCGCAGCGCTCCAGGCCATCACGGTCGGCCCGGGCTCGCTCACGGTCGCGGCTGGTGCCAACTACCAGACGTCGTCTAACGTCATCGCGGGCGCTTCCGGCGTTAATGTCGGCGAATTCACGTTCACCGCGCAGTACTCTGGGTACACAGTGAACAACCTCGCGATCCTCGTCCCGAACGGCGTTGCTTCCTCGGTCGCCGGTGTTACGGTCTCGTACACCGACCAGAACAACGCTGCTCACACGGCGAACGCCCAGCTCGTGCTTAGTAGCTCGTCGCTTCCATACGCGACCGCGACCTTCACCGGCCTCGGTATGTATGTCCCGGCGGGCGGCACGGCGAACCTCGATGTGTCAGCCGGAATCGCGACAATCGCGAGCTCCGGGGCCTCGGGTGCTGGTGTCAAGGTCCTTCTTGACTCCGGCTCGACGAACGGCACGGACTTCCTCGCGCTCAACAGCGCCGGGACCGCGCTTAAGGTCGTCAACAACGGAACGGATGTCAGCTCTGGCGGCACGTTCTACGTCCACAAGAGCATCCCGACCGTCGCGGTCCTCTCTGGCCAGGGAGGCGCAGCGGTCAGCAACCCGATCTACAAGTTCAGCGTCTCGGCTGACCCTGCAGGCGCGCTTGAATGGACGAAGATGGTGTTCAACGTCGCTACGACGGGAACGGGTGCAAACCTTACCGGCGTGAACTTGACCGATATGTCGGGCAACTCGCTTATCGACAACAACACGTCTTCGGCTTCGACGACTCAGACGACTATCACGATCGATCTGACGAAGAACGCGACGATGCCGCAGTACCAGGCGGTTGCCGCGGGAGCGACGAACACGTATTACCTCACGGGTAATATGGGCGCCTTCCCGACCGGTGCAGGCCTTACGATCTCGCTTGCTCAGGACACAAACTACGCGCCGAACAACACGCCGTCTGGTTTGTCCTCGAACAACTTCATCTGGTCTGATCGCTCGGGTATCAACGGCATCCACACGTCTCCGTCAGTCGCAGGCGCAGCGGCCACGGCCGACTACACGAACGGCTATCTCATCAGGAACTTCACTTCGACTGCGGTCAGCTACTCCCACTAATCAGGGATTAGCGTAAGTTCCGGCGAAAAGCTCCAGCTACGGACATTGGCCTAGCAGCAAAAACCCCCTCGAAAGAGGGGGTTTTTGTATTTATAGACGCATCTCTCCCAAGAATGGTATCCTTGGCGTGTATGCAGCATAAGAAGATCTATTGGGCTATCGGAGGAGTCATGATCATCATTACGGCCACCGCATTCGGCGCGGCATATCGCGCAAAGGCGCCGACCGTAGACAACGTGAGCATGAGTCCAGTCTCCACCACTACGGATACGACGAGGAGTACGGCGACGACAACGCCCGCAGTCTTGTCGTTTCCGATCAATCCGGCCGATATGCTGGCCAATTGGCATTTCACCGGCGCATACAGCTCAAGCGACAGCGCGATGACGGAGGCACAGAACGACATAACGCACCTGACAAATCTCCTTGGAACCGGCGAGTACGATGACTACGACCTCTATAACGGCATCGCGAACGACTATGGACTTCTCGGCGATGGTCGTACGGCGTACCAGTTCTATAATCGTGCGATACGAATACATCCGAAGAAAGGTCTCGCATATGCGAACCTCGGTCATCTCATGGACGAGCTCGGCGCGCGCTACACCGCAGCCGATGCGTACGCCGCCGCGACACATGCAGAGCCGGGCATGCTTGAATACCATACTGAGCGGCTCACCTACCTCGCGCGACAGTTCCCGAATGATACGGCACGCATCACCGCCGCACTCACGGATGCGTCCAATGTGTTCGGCGACACCGCCCAGATCCTCTCTATAGAAGCGCAGTGGCTCACTCGCCTGCATCGCTATGCCGACGCACTTGCGGCGTGGGAAAAGGTAAAACAGCTCTCGCCCGGGCAGGATACGACCGCCATCGATGCTGAGATTGCGCGGCTCAAAGCTTTGCAATGACCAAGCTCATACCGTACCTTGAACGCGTCTATCCTTGGCTGCTATTTGCGCCGGTTATTCTCCCCGTCATCATTTGGGGGCAAGTCATCTACCCGTACCTGGTTCCGAAGACTCTGCTTTTCTACGCGCTCTCCCTCCTCTCGATAGCATCGTTCCTCATCCTTGCGGCATACGGGCGCCCGTTTTATTGGACGCGCCTCGTGCGTCGCGAGGCCTGGATACCGGCGGCGCTTCTTGCGGTGGCCTACCTTGCGAGCCTCTTCGGCATTGATTTCTACCGCTCGTTCTGGTCGCTCTTCATCCGCGGCGACGGGCTCCTCATGTTCACCTGCGCCACTGGCAGTTTCTATCTCATCCTCCTTTCGGCCGACCGGACGTTCTCGAACCGGCTCATGCGCGGTGCCACCGCCATCGGCAGTTTCGTTGCAGTCTACGGCGTCGGCGAATGGCTACTGGGCGGCGGCCGCATCGGGAGCTTGCTCGGCAATGCGGCGTTCTTCGCCGGCTACCTCGGCATCACTTTCTTCGTGACCTTGATGGTGTCGCGTACGCTCGCGGGAGGTTGGCGCACTGCCGCACGGTGGAGCGCGGGACTCCAAGTTCTCGCTATCGTGCTCACCGCCACGCGCGGCACCATCCTCGCGCTTGCTGTCGCCGGCCTCGCGTATCTCGCGTACCTTGCCTATCGCGGGGAAGGGAAAGCGAAAAAGACATCGGCATGGATTCTCGGCGCGCTCATTCTTTTCGGCGGCCTCTTTTTCATGTTTCGCGGCCAGCTCGCACATGCGCCGTTTGCGCCCGTCGCGCGCATCGCCTCGATTGGCGTGAGTGACCCCGACATCGCGAACCGCCTTTTCATCTGGAAGAACATGCTGACCCAGATAGAGCAGAGTCCGTGGATCGGCGTTGGTGCCGAACATATCGACGTCCTGTTCAACCGCTTTTATGACCCGACACAGATTTCCGAGCAATGGTTCGACCGCTCGCACAACGCATTCCTTGATTACTTCGCTGAGTTCGGCATTGCTGGGTTCATCCTATACCTCATGCTCATCGGGTCCTTCTTCGTCGCGGCACGCCGATTCTGGAAACGCGGAGAGTCGGGGGTAGCAGGGCTCACGGCGCTTCTCGTCCTTACTTATGCCGTACAGAACTTCTTCGTGTTCGATACCATCTCGTCGTTCTGGCTTATCCTCGCGCTCCTTGCAGTCCTTCTTTCCGCATCACGCGAAGACGCAATACCCGAAGTCCTGCCGGTCTTGGGATGGATGCGTCCTGGTTCCTGGCTCGTCGCGCTGGTACTTCTGTACCTCATCGTTCCCCTGTCAGTAGAACCGGCTCGTGCGGCCTATGACCTCCTGCAGGCGTACAAATATCAGCTCGTCGATGTACCGCAAGAAGTTGCATATCTGTCCCGCGGCGAGTCGCTCAACACCTACGGGAATCTTGAATACGGATATGAGGCCTATGATATGTACGCGAATAATCAGGCGACCGCGCTCACCGGAGAGAATCGCGTCCTTGCGTATCAAGCCGCCTACGCGATACTCAAGGCGAACTTTGACCGTTATCCGTACGATGCGCGCACCGCGCTCTATCTCGCGCAGGTACTGACCCTCGCGCCGCAAGGCGGTACGGTTGACCCGAATCTGGTTTCCGATTCAATTGCGCGGGCGATCAAAGAGTCGCCGAGGCGGTACCAATCTTGGTACATACTCGCGAATCTCTCCATCACGAATGCGAACCAATACCCGCCGCAGTCGGCCGAGCGCGTCGCCGGCTATTCTGCCGCGATGGACATCCTGAACCGCTACATCGGCATGGTGCCGACCCTCTCCGAGCCGCATTTCGTACTCGCACAGTTGCTGTATGCCTCGGGCCGCGCCGCAGACGCGGCTGCCGAAGCGGCGAAAGGGAAGCAATACTACACGAGTGATCTCGAAACGGCCAAGCGGGCCGTGGTGTATTATGAGACCGTACTCGACCTCCCCGACGCGGCCCTCTTCCTTAAGGAGGTACTGTACATGGAACCCACGAATGCCGGAGCTGCACAGGACCTCGCGAAAATCCAAGCCTATGAACAATCCCAGAAGTAACAATGAACAGGACCGGACGCGCCGCGCGCTCCCGTACTTCGTTGAGTTTGTGAAATTCTCCGCCGCATTCGCCGCGCTCATCGCCGTTGCGCTCCTCACGCTCCACGTCGCAAGCGCCGCGATGAATTAAAAAGGACATCGCAAGTCCTTTTTGAAAGGACTTGCGATGTCCTGGGGCGGCTGGTAGAGTGCTTTCGTACGAACCGAAGACAGCGGGTGGTGCGCAAGCACGCAAATCCTGCCGAGGCGAGACCAGACTGGTCGAACTCTCCTTTATTTCGTTCGTGCAGAAAACATATGGCAATATCAAAAGACAAGAAGCGCGCTATCGTTGCGAAGCTCACGGGCGCTTTTGCCGAAGCGTCGTCGGTGGCGTTCGTCAGCTTCACCAAGTTCACGGTGAAGGATGCATCGCGCTTGCGCACCGAACTCCGGCAAGCGGGCGTGCAGTACTATGTCGCGAAGAAATCGCTCATCAAGCGCGCGCTCGGCGAGCGCGGGTACCAGGGCGATGTCCCCGAGCTTCCTGGTGAAGTTGCGGTCGTGTGGACCACGGGCGGCGACACCACGGCTCCGGCAAGCGGTGTATACAACTTCGGCAAGAAGCTGAAAGGGGCGCTCACGCTCATCGGCGGCGTATTTGAGGGAGCATTCGTGAACGCGGCTGAGATGACCGGCATCGCGACCATTCCGCCTCTGCCGGTGCTGCGCGGCATGTTCGTAAATGTCATCAACAGCCCGATTCAGGGATTCGTGATGGCGCTTGATCAGATTAGTAAGAAGAAACAATAATGTATGGATGAAATTAAAACTGAAGGAGCAGAAGCCGTAGAAATTCCAAGCAAGTTCAAAAAGCTTGTGGAGGACGTCGAGGCGATGACCGTCCTCGAACTCTCGGAGCTCGTGAAGGTGCTGGAAAAGAAGTTCGGCGTGAGCGCCGCGGCAGTCGCAGTCGCAGGTCCGGCCGCCGGCGCGCCGGCTGAAGAGGGGAAGTCGACGGCTGACGTCGAACTCACCGAAGTAGGCGCGTCCAAAATCGCCGTCATCAAGGCGGTGAAGGAGGCACTCGCCCTCGGCCTCAAGGAGGCGAAAGATCTCGTCGACGGCGCGCCCTCGATGCTGAAGCAAGGCATGAAGAAGGAAGACGCGGCGGAGCTCGCGAAGAAGCTCACGGATGCAGGAGCAAAAGTGACGCTGAAATAAAGACACAAAAACACGCCCCCGCCTAGGCGGGGGCGTGTTTTGCGTTTTCCGCCCCGAGCGCCTACACTCTCTGCTATGGAACTGCTCGCAAAAGTCTTCGGCTCGAGTGCCCGCCTGAAGACGCTCCGGCTCTTCGTATTCAACAAAGACACCGCCTTTGCGGTTCCCGAGGTCGCCGAGCGGACGAAACTCGCGAAAGATATAGCGCGCCGCGAAATCGCCGAACTCCTCTCGGCGGGCCTCCTGCGGAAGAAAGGAACGGCCGGTCCCGCGCGCTTCCAGGTGAATCCGCGCTTCGAGCATTTCGCTGCGCTCGATACCTTCGTCCGCGATACGACCAGCGTGCGCTCGGGGAACATCCTGAAGGCTCTCCGGCGCGCAGGAACTTTGCGGCTTGTCGCGCTGTCGGGATTTTTCACCGGCATTCTCGAACCGCAGATCGACCTCCTCGTCGTAGGCGACCATCTCGAAGAACGCCCGCTCGCAAGCGCCGTCCGATCGCTTGAAGCCGAGCTCGGGCGCGAAATACGCTATGCCTCGTTCGATACGGCGGATTTCCGCTACCGCCTCGGGGTCTACGACCGCCTCTTGCGTGACGTTTTTGACTATCCACACCGCCTGCTCATCGATAAAATAGGGCTGTAAAAATGCTACACTTTGGGTAGAAGCTCGCAGTCAAGGCGCGGGCCATTAATCGCATAAACAAAGCGTTATTTATATGGTTTTCACCACATGGGCGGATGTCCTGAGCCAGTCTTTCAGCAACCTGTTCTACGGGCTGGTGGCGTTCATCCCCAACTTAGTCGTTGCAATCATCATCTTCATCGTGGGCTGGCTCGTCGGGGTCGGGCTTGGCCGGGTGGTCACGCAGATCGTCAATTCGCTCCGCGTTGACCAGGCGCTCCGGTCGACCGGTATCGAGCAGGTGCTCGGTCGGGCAGGGTTCGAACTCTCTTCCGGCAGATTCCTCGGCTTCCTCGTGAAGTGGTTCTTCATCATCGTCTTTTTGGTGGCGGCGCTTGATGTGCTCCATCTCTCGACGGTGAACCTCTTCATCAGCGATGTAGTCCTCGGCTATCTCCCGCAGGTGATCGTCGCGGTCCTCATCCTGCTCGTCGCGGCAGTCGTGGCGGAAGCGGCGGAACGCGTCGTCGTCGGTTCGGCACGGGCGGCATCGCTTCACGCCGCCGGCTTCATCGGCAAGGTGACGCGCTACGCTATCTGGATATTCGCCCTTCTTGCGGCGCTTACCCAGCTGAATGTGGCGACGGGACTCATCCAAGCCCTCTTCCAAGGCATCATCATCGCCGTGGCGCTCGCGGTCGGCCTCGCCTTCGGCCTCGGCGGCCAGGCGTCGGCGGCCCGCTATCTCGAGCATCTCCAGTCGGAGATACGGGACTAATACTCCTTTTGCACAAAGCCCGCTCTCCCAAGGAGAGCGGGCTTTGTGGTGGCGCCCTTGCACTTTATACAGCCCTCCTCTATACTTCCTCTACGTGTCTACGAACCGAAAAACTTCTACCAAACGGAGCGGATAGGCCGTAAGGCCGCGCGTGCACAGAGCACACGAAACCGCCCCTGAGGGCGGTTTTCGTTTGAAGAGACACTGATTTTTGACATACGAATATGCATTGGTAATTGAAAGCCCCGCACACGGGAAGTGGTTCCCGTGTGCGAGGTGTGCGACGTGATTGTGCTATGTAGGTCTCCGTACGAGAGACATAAGAGTGCACGGTGGATGCCTTGGCCTAGGACGGCTATGAAGGACGCGACTAACCTGCGAAAAGCTTCGGGGAGGCGGTTTGTAGCCTTTGATCCGGAGATGTCCGAATGGGGAAACCCC
>JAGWZP010000031.1 GCA_018968865.1 Patescibacteria group bacterium
GCTGATGACGGACCTTGGGGCAAAAATCCAAACCAGAATTACTGCGGCGCAGTCCGCCGGAGCCGACGTAAGCGCGTTTGCCGCCGTGTACGCTGACATGAACGCGAAGATTGCCGACGCAAAGACGCAGGCAGCCGCCGCGCAAGCGGGCGTCTCTGGCCTCACGCCCGACCAAGGGGACAAAACGAAAGCAACAGCAAACAGAAACGCACTCATCGCAGCTCGCGCTGATCTGAAGACGGCGACGAAGGACCTCCAAGCCGCTCGTGCTGACATCAAGACCATTGTGCAGGGGCTTTTGAAGCTCGACGCGAATGCTTCGGCCTCCGCTACCGCCTCGACGACGGTAAGTCAGTAAACACTCCTGAACACCGCATTCGCAAAAGACCGAAGAACGGTGCGTTATAGTGTGGATACGTATGGAAGACCCAAAGCAATTCGAGAGAGAATTCGAAAAAACGCTCGAGGTTCCCGCGAAGTTGCTCGAGGAAGGGATCGAGCTCGCGGAGAAGGAAGAGAAAACACTCGTCAGAAAACACCCGTTTAAGCTCGCGGGAGAATATTGGGATACGCTTGGCCCGGGCCTCACGACCGGCGCCGCTGACAACGATCCCTCCGGCATCGTCACCTACTCGCAGGCGGGTGCGCGCTACGGCCTCGAGCTTATCTGGCTCTCACTCTTCTCCTATCCCTTCATGGCAGTCGTGCAGGAGATGTGCGCGCGGATCGGCGTTGTCTCCGGCAAAGGGCTCGCAGCGAATATCCGGAAGCACTACTCGGCGAGCGCGCTCTACACGGTTACCATCCTCCTCTTCGTCGCAAACGCGCTTAACATCGCCGCCGACTTGGGCGCGATGGCCGCCGGGTCGCGCCTCCTCTTCCCAAGCGTCGGGTTCCAAGTGTTCGTCATTTTCTTTGCGGTCGTGAGTCTCGTGCTCCAGATATTCACGAGTTATGCGCGCTATGCGAAATATCTGAAGTATATGGCGTTCGCGATGTTCTCATACGTTGTCGTCGCGTTTTCGGTGCATCTCGACTGGGCTTCGGTTATCCACCACACGCTTATCCCGTCTTTCACGCTCACAAAGGACCGCATCTTCCTCCTCTGCGCCGTGCTTGGAACGACGATTTCCCCGTATCTCTTCTTCTGGCAGACGTCGCAAGAGGTCGAGGAAGGAATTCTCCGCGGCGAGATGAGCATCGCGAAGCGTCGTGCGCAGGTGACGCCGCAGGCCGTCCAGAGGATGCGGATTGACGTGTGGAGCGGCATGGGATTCTCGAACTTGATCACCTTCTTCATCTTCGCGGCCTGCGCCGGCACGCTCTACGCCGTGGGCGACACGAACATCGCCACCGCGGCACAGGCCGCCACCGCGCTGCGGCCCTTTGGTGAGACGGCGTACCTCCTCTTCGCGTTCGGTATCGTCGGCACAGGCCTCCTCGCCGTACCGGTCCTCGCGGGCTCGACTGCCTATGCTATCGCCGAGAGCCTCGGGTGGAAGTACGGCCTCTATCGGAAGTTGAAGCAAGCGTACGCTTTCTACGGCGTCATCATCGTCTCGATGCTTCTCGGTATCGCGGCGAATTTCGCCCACCTCGATCCGATCCGCGGACTTATCTACGCCGCAGTCGCAAACGGCGTCATCGCGCCGGTCATTCTCTTCTTCGTCGTGCGCCTCTCTGGAAATGCGCGCATCATGGGCGAACACGCGAATCGGCCGCTCCCTGCCTTCTTTGGTTGGAGCACCATCGTGCTTATGTCACTCTCCGGCATCGCCGCCATCGCGACGCTGCTCTGAGTGTACGAACGCCATCGTTTGTTGTATAGTGGAATCACCGCCCGCGCGGCGTTTTTATTTTTATGGAGATTAGAAATATCGCTATCATCGCGCACGTCGACCACGGGAAGACGGCCTTGACCGATGCCATTCTGAAGCAGACGGGCGCGGTCGCCGAGGGAACGACGATGGACTCGAACGCGCTCGAACGCGAGCGCGGCATTACTATTTACGCCAAGAACGCCGCGGTCGAGTACAAAGGGACCAAGATCAACATCGTCGACACGCCTGGCCACGCGGACTTCGGTAGCGAGGTCGAGCGCGTGCTGCGCTCGATCGACTCCGTGCTCCTTGTTGTCGACGCGGCCGAGGGCCCCATGCCGCAGACGCGCTTCGTGCTGAAGAAGTCGCTTGAGCTCGGCCTGAAGCCCATCGTCGTCTTAAACAAGATCGATAAGCCCGCGGCTGACCCTGCGCGCGCGGAGGAGCAGGTGCTCGAGCTCTTTCTCGAACTCGGTGCTTCCGACGAGCAGTCAAACTTCCCGGTCATCTACTCGATTGGGCGCGACGGCATCGCGCTTAAGAATCTCTCGGACGAACGCAAAGACCTGACGCCGCTCCTCGATACGATTCTCGAGAAAGTCCCGGCGGCAAACGCCGCCGCCGACCCGGACGCGCCGCTTACGCTCCAGCCGTTTAACCTCGCCTACGATAACTTCCTTGGTCGCCTTGCTGTCGGTCGCATCTACACCGGCACCGTCCGGCCAAACCAGCCGGTGTTTATAAAAAAAGCAAACGGCGAGACGCGTGCCCTCCGCACGACGAAGGTGTTCACCTTCAAAGGGCTCGATCGCGTCGAGGCGGCTGAAGCGTCGGCGGGAGACATTGTCCTCGTCGCCGGCCTGCCTGACATCTATATCGGCGAGACCGTCACGACCGACGAGTCCGCGACGCCCCTGCCGGCGATCGCGGTCGACGAGCCGACTATTGTGCTCAACTTCCTCGTCAATAATTCGCCCTTTGCCGGGCGCGAAGGGAAGTACGTGACGAGTCGTCAGATCCGCGACCGGCTCGAGAAGGAGCTCGAGGTGAACGTCGGCCTGAAGATTGACTTCTCTGGCTCCGATGCTTTCCGCGTCTCCGGCCGCGGCGAGCTCCACATCGCGGTCCTCCTCGAGAATATGCGCCGCGAGGGTTACGAGCTCCAGGTCAGCCAGCCCCAGGTCATCATGCGCGAGGAGGACGGCGTCAAGAAGGAGCCGTTTGAAGAAGTCATCATCGACACGCCGTCAGAATTTCAAGGCGCGATTATCGAGAAGCTCGGGACGCGCGCCTTCGTCATGCAGAACCTCGTGCAGCACGGCGACATCGTGCGCATGACGTTCCACGGGCCGACGCGCGGGATCCTCGGGTACAAAAGTATTTTCATTGTCGATACGAAAGGGGAGGGCATTCTCTCGTCGCGCTTCGTCGGCTTCGAGCCCTACGCGGGCGAGATTAAGAAGCGGCAAGTTGGCTCGATGATTTCTATGGCGACCGGGAAGGCGCTTGGCTATTCGCTCTGGAACCTCCAGGATCGCGGGCAGCT
>JAGWZP010000015.1 GCA_018968865.1 Patescibacteria group bacterium
GCCGCGGTTGCGACGGCGCGCGCTTTGGGCAAATAGGTGCCGATGCTGACGGCCGGTGTTGACGTGCCGGTGTCCGCCGAGTAGATAGCCACGGCGCGCGCCGCGTCCGCACCGATAGCCGCCGTGACGAGGTCCTGGTTCGAGGGCGCCGGCGCTTGCTGGATGATGGCGGCCGGAGTCGCCGCGACCGTCTCGATAGTGTGTTCGACGACGCGATTCACCGTCTGGGTCACGAAGGCCGGCGCATGGTCGAGGAGCGAGACCGTCAAAATGCCGGTTGCAACGGACGTCACGAAGTTCACCAAAATCGTGAGCAGAATGAGCTGGGCTTTGGAGAGTTCCTCGATGTTCATATCACTATAATGCTACCCGTGGCTGTTGCTGTCAATAAACGCGACGGCGCGCGCAAGCGCCCGGGAAAAACGGACGAGGGAACCGGCACCGGTACCCGCGCCCCAGGATATGCGGAGCGTCGAAAAGGCGCGATTGCGGTCGCCGGTGAGGGCAAGGACGGCGCGCGAACCCTCTCCTGTTACCTGCCATGACTCGCTTCGCTCATCAGCGGGTGATCGAATCATGCTCCCAGCATGATTCGATTCGCACGCGCTCCGCGTGGACACTGCGAAGCCCGCCTCATCAAGGAGCGCGACGAGATAATCGGTATCTCTGCCGGGAAGCGAGAGGTTGAGGATATTCGGCGCTTGCGAGCGGCTCTCGTTTATCAAAACGTTCGGAATATTTTTAATCAATTCAATAAGATGCGCGCGGTTGCGTTCCGCAGATGCGCGGAATGCCTCGCGGCCGTGCGCGGCGGCGCCAAGCGCCGCCGCGAAACTTTTCGCGAGCTCGGGCGACTCGCTCCCGGGGCGCAATCCGCGCTCCTGCCCGCCGCCTCGGTAGAGCGGAACAAGAGGAATCGTGCGGTGCGCGATGAGCGCGCCGATGCCGCGCACGCCGACCTTTGCACCGTCGAGGGTCAGCAGGTCCGCGCCGAAATGCGCGCGAGTCGGTTTCTCGGTCAGGGGCGCCTGACTTGCATCCACGTGCAAAAATATTTTACCGATGGCCTGCTTCACTTCCCTGGTATTCCATATCACACCGGTTTCGCCGCACACCGCGTCCATGGAAACGAGCACTGTCTCTTTCCGCAGCATGTTCGCGAGCGCGTCCGTATCAACTCGATAGTCCCGCAGGGGCAACGGCTCGGCAGTTGCGCCGTAGGCCGCAAGCATGTTCGCGTTTAGAGCAATGGATGCGTGCGCGCTCGGCAAATACAGTACATGCACGGGAGCCTTCAAGGCAATCGCACTTGCGTGCGCTACTCCGAGTATCGCGAGCGCATTACTCTCGGTCGCGCCGCTTGTGAAGATGACATCATCGCTCTGCACCTCGCAGAGCCGCGCGATAACCGTCCGTGCGTCCTCCAGCATCTGCTTCGCCCTTCTTCCTTCTTCGTGCGGCGACGACGGATTCCCGCTTACGCCAGCGGCGGTATCAAGGTAGGTTCTCCGCTTCCATAACATAGATAAATTGTACACGACATTGCACCAAAGTCATTTTTGTGATGAAATAGAGCCATTATGGCGCGGCAACCACGACCGCCCGTCATCGCGGTGATGGGCCACATAGATCACGGCAAGTCTTCCCTTCTGGATTACATCCGGAAGGCGACCGTCGTCGCGGGCGAGGCGGGCGGCATCACCCAGCACGTCGCCGCGTACATTGCTCTCCATAACGGCCGGCCGGTCACCTTCCTCGACACGCCCGGCCACGAAGCCTTCAAGGCGCTACGCACGCGCGGCGCGGCGGCGGCGGATATCGCCATCCTCGTCGTCGCGGCGGACGAAGGCGTGATGCCGCAGACCTTGGACGCGCTCGCCGCCATTACGGAAGCGCACATCCCTTATATCATCGCGATTACGAAAATCGACAAGAACAATGCGGACATCGCTCACACGAAGAATTCCCTCATTGAACACGGCATATTTATCGAGGGCATGGGCGGCGACATCGCATACGCGCCCATTTCTTCCAAAACCGGCGAAGGAATACCGGAACTCCTCGACCTCGTGCTCCTTGCCGCAGACCTCGCGGAGATAACCGCCGACCCCGAAACAAGCGCGACGGGCTTCGTGCTTGAATCGACCCAGGACCCGAAGCGCGGCGCCTCTGCGACGCTTATCATAAAAGACGGCACGCTGACCTTGGACGGGTTCGCTGTTGCGGGCGATGCCTATGCGCCCATACGGTTCATCGAGGACTTCCGCGGTGCGCGCATCGAGTGCGCGGGGCCCTCGGAGCCGGTGCGCATCTCCGGATTCAGCAAACTGCCGGCGGCCGGTTCTCTTTTCAGCATTGCAAAAAGCAAAAAAGAAGCCGAGGCGCTGGCAAAGGCGAATGCGAAGGAACTCGCCGCCTCTCCCGAACGCAGTGCGGCCATCGAAGGCATCACCGAACTTCCGCTCATCGTGAAGGCGGACGTCGCCGGCTCGGTCGACGCCATTGCCCACGAACTCGCGAAGATCACCCACGAACGCGCCGCCGTCTGCATCGTCTCTTCGGGCGTCGGCAGCGTTTCGGAGACCGATGTCAAAACGGCGTACGCCTCGGGCGGGACCATCATCGCATTCAACGTGTCCACCGATGCGATCGCCAGCGACCTCGCACAGCGCGAGAACGTCGCCATCCTCTCCTTCTCCATTATTTATGAGCTTTCGGCAAAGGTGAAAGAGCTCCTTGAGGCATGCGTGCCTTCCGTTGCTTCTGAAAAAGAGCTCGGACGCGCGATGGTGCTCAAGATGTTTTCTTCGG
The DNA here is from genome assembly GCA_018968865.1 of Patescibacteria group bacterium. Next base: position 2,812 of record JAGWZP010000015.1, read on the forward strand.
GCGCAAAGAAGCAGGTGCTTGGCGCGCGCTACGTCTCGGGCGTTCTTACCGTCGGCGCGCGCGTAAAGATACTGCGCAAAGGCGAGGAAATCGCGCGCGGAAGCATCGGCAATCTCCAGCAGGCGCGCGCCGACGTGAAAGAAATAAAGACCGAAGGCGATTTCGGCACCGAGATAGAGTGCCGCGAGCACGCGGCGTACGGCGACGAGCTCGTCGCCTTCGCCGTTACTGAAGCATGAATCCCGATTCCCGTTCCCGCAGTCCGCGCCGGCAGAATGAACGCGCCGCCGAAATCGTCGCGCATGAGGCCGCCGAGTTCATACAGCGGGAGGCCGGCACCGAGTCGCTCATCACCGTCATCCGCGCGCAAAGCGTCGCGCACGGCGACCGCATGCTGGTCTTCGTCAGCGTCTACCCCGTTGAGAAGGCGCGCGCGGCGCTTAACTTCCTTGAGCATCGGCGCGAAGCGTTCTCCGACCATTTAAAACAGCACGCGCGCATGCGCCTTCCGCGAGTGGACTTCATGCTAGACAACGGCGAAGGGTTAGGCGAAGTCCAGAAAAGTTAGTATCATCAAGAAACGGCCCGGTGGCGAAGAAGCAACGCGACGGTCTGCAAAACCGTTATGCGAGGGTGCGAATCCCTCCCGGGCCTCACGAGTTGTACACAAAGCAAATGTTCTTATAAAAATGGTAGACGCACATATGATATATTATATGTGTGAGACCCATTCCAAGACATTGGGAGGAAAAGTCCTTGCGAAAAGTGATTGCCTCTTCACGAAGTGTTCGTGACGCTTTGCAGAAAATGGGTCTTCGAGGTGCTGGAGGAAACTATCGTTATTTCGAGAAGTTTGTTGACGAATATAAAATTGAAATCGGCCATTTCCTTGGACAGGGTTGGAGTAAGAACAAAAGTGTTCCTAAGGAACCTATTTGGAGTCTCGATGAGATTCTTGTCAGAAATAGTTATTTTTCGATTTGGCAACTAAAGAGACGTTTATTCAAAGCTGGTCTCAAACATCCAAAGTGCGAGGAATGCGGTTGGGCGAAAAAGAGTGAGGATGGTCGAATTCCTATAGAAATAGACCACATAAACGGGGATCATTCTGACAACCGATTGGAAAACTTACGCATTCTCTGCCCCAACTGTCATAGCCTGAAACCCACACATCGTGGTAAGAATAAGAATGCCGGCCGGGATGGCGGAATTGGTCAGACGCATCGGGCTTAAAACCCGAAGAGGGCCTTAAAATCCTCGTGTGGGTTCGAGTCCCACTCCCGGTACTGAAATGAATAGCAAAAAAAAGCGCATAGGGGTCTTTGACTCCGGATTCGGCGGACTCCACGTCCTGCGCTCCATCGTGGCCGCCCTGCCGGAGTACGAGTATGTCTACCTCGGCGACACCGCGCGCGCGCCGTACGGCGACCGGCCGCAGAAGACGATACATACGTATACGAAGCAGGCGGTGGACTTCCTCTTCGCGAAGAACTGCGGCATCGTCGTCATCGCCTGCAACACCGCGTCAAGCGAGGCGCTCCGCACCATACAGCAGGAATACGGTGCGGCAAAGAAAGTGCTCGGCGTCCTCATTCCCGCGGCGGAAGAGGCGGTGGCAAAAACGAAGAGCCGGCGCGTCGGCGTCATCGCGACCACGGGTACGGTCGCGTCGGAGAAGTTCGTCCGCGAGCTCGCGAAGCTCGATGCGGACGTAGAGGTATTCCAGAGGGCGTGCCCGCTCCTGGTCCCGCTCGTGGAAGCCGGCGAGCAGAACTCCCCCGAAATGGCCATGCTGCTTAAACGCTATCTCGCTCCCCTGCTCCGCAAACATATTGATACGCTCATCCTCGGCTGCACGCACTACGGGATTTTGGAACGAAAGATCCGCGCAGTCATCGGACCGGATATTGCTATCGTTTCGGAAGCCAAGGTGGTGCCGGGGAAATTGAAGAGATATTTTACGAGACACGGAGAAATAGAAAATGTACTCAGCAAACGCTCGAGCGTCCGCTTCTATTCAACCGACCACACCGACAAATTCAAGCTTCTGGGGAGCAAGCTCTTCGGTCGGCCGATACACGTCGAAAAGGCGGTTCTGCGATAAATCGGTGCTGGGGAGAGGACTCGAACCTCCAATGGGTTGCCCCGCTAGCTCCTAAGGCTAGTGCGTCTACCAATTTCGCCACCCCAGCATGGAGAGTGCTTTCAAAGCATACTATGTTCTGTTATATTTTTCTTGAGGACACAGTGGTGTGTCCTCGTCTGCACCTATAGCTCAGTTGGTAGAGCAGCTCCCTCTTAAGGAGACGGTCCCTGGTTCGAGCCCAGGTAGGTGCACTTGACAATCTAATAATTTCGTGTATTCTGCACTCCAGAGTGCAGCTCTTTCTGCTGCCCATACTTCAAGGAGAATTACCATGTGGCTATCCATTATCTGGTTTCTGCCTGCGATTGTATCAATCGGTATAGGTACCGCCACCGATGCATGGGGAGCGGGTCTCGGACTCGCTTTCGTCTGGCTCGGCTTCTGCATCTTCCAGGGCTCTATCATCGTGAAGCAGCAGGAGTTCGTCGTGATTGAACGGCTCGGGAAATACCTGACCGTTTACTTCCGCGGCTGGCACGTGCGCGTCATCGGCGTGGATCGTATTCGCGCAACCGGTGACTTGCTCGCCAAACAGCTTCTGTTGTACACGGATCCTAAAGGAGATCAACTGATTAACTTCAAGGATACGTCAGCCCCGATCGACGCCAGTATCTGGTACCAAATCGGAAATACCGCAGACATCGATGCTGAGAACTGGGTTTCGGTCGCTAAAGCGGTCAAAGCGTGGGTATATACCTACGACAATCCAGGGAAACGCATCGACGATTTGGTGGACAGCGCATTGCGCCCGAAATTCCAAGAAGGGTCCATCGAGGAAGCGAACAAATCGAAAGATAGCATCGCAAATAGCGTGAGGGATGAAGTGTTGCCCGAAATGGAAATATTCGGCGCCTACGCTCCAAAGGGCAAAAAATTCCTCGTCATCGAAAACATCAAGTTGCCCGAAGAGGTAATAAGGTTGCGGGAAATGGCGCTCGAGGGCGAGAAGCGCGCCGAGGAAAGCAAGAATGAGGCAAGGGGTTACTGGCAGGCCATTAAAGAAATCCAGAAAGAACTCGATGTCTCTGTTCAAGAGGCTCGTGGCATTTACGAGAATCAGCGCGGACTGGATACCCTGCGGGAAACTAAACCGGCGATGACACTCATCGGTAAGGACCTCGGCGGTGTTCTCGGCACTATCAATCTCGGCAGTCGCTAAAGGAGAAGATCATGCTTCAATTAGCTCTCGCATTAAGCGGTCTGGGAATCCTTGCTATCTTCGTGGTGGCTGCAATTGTGGGTGTCGGACAGGGAACGGGAGCTGCTTCTGCTCCTCCGGCACCCAGAAATTCGTCATGGTTCTCGAGGTATCAGCGGCCGCTCTTCATTGTTCTTGGCGTTCTCGGCATTGCCGTTCTCCTCTACTTCGGGGTTCACTCCTCGTCGCTTGAGTCGCCATCGTTAAAAACGGTGTGGGAGGCCACGATAAATCATTGGTTTTTGATCCTGCTGGTACTCGGTCTCGCTTATATCCTCTTATCCATCATTCCGAAGGATGCAGGGGCTGTAGCGAAGGCCAAGGTGCTCAAGGGAGCCATCGTCTGGCTCGTGCCGATACTCTTCGTCGGTATACCGCTGGTGTACTTGATCTGGGGCGACAAGCCAGTGGCACCACAGACCGCAAGTGCCACACCTAAGTGCACCTCAATTCATCCGTGCGATGGTTCGACCGAGAGGGTGTCAATCCCTAAAGGGAAGCGAGTGTGTTTCGACGATTCTTTCTGGGACAACTTGGACCGCCTCGGATACACCACTTCCTATCAGGGAGGCCCCGAAAAAAAGTATGGGTGCACCAGAGAGCAGGTCATTTCCGGTGTGTGCCACGAACGTACGGGAGACACCTTTCGCTTCATTCCAGCAAAAGGAGTGCAACCTCCTCGGTACTGGTTCACTGACGAAGGTGGATCGGAGTGTTAAGTACCAACGGAACTCATAAGACCGCACAGCAATGTGCGGTCTTTTTCTTTTTTATTTTTTTACTTCTGACCGCCAAGAGCTCCCGGGGTCAGCGCCGGCAGATTGAAGGTGCCGAGCGCGATGTTCATGATGCCGTAGGCGCCGAAGATGATGACCAATCCGACGAGACCCCAGAGGATGGCGCTCTTCCCTTCTGCGCGCTTCGCTTCGTCTCCCGCATGCGCGATGAACTCAAATACGCCCCAGAGGAAGACGACGAACGCACTCGCCGCAAGGAGCAGGATAAGCGGGTCGATGATCTGTACGACGACCCTCCCGAGGAACTCGTTGAGTTTAGCCATCTACTACTGGCCGACCTGGACACCCGCCTTCGGAGGCGCCGAGGGCCCTGTGCTATTGCCGAAGCTGACCGTACCCGTAAGGATGTTGACGAGCCCCCAGACGGAGACCATCACGAAGAAGCCGATGAGGCCCCAGAGCATGAGATTTTTGCCGTTCTCCTTTGTCTCTTCGGATTGAGAACCGAGAATGAAGACCTTGAATGCCCCCCAGAGGAAGACGATGAACGCCACGGCGAAGAGGACCGGGACGAGGACGTTGTTGATGGTATTGATAACGAACGAACCGGCGTCCGACACGTTATTTATCGCGGCGAGCGAGACGAGCGGCACGGCAAATGTAGCGAGGACTCCTGAAGTGAAGGCAAGGGCTTTTTTCATAGTATGGGTAAGTGAATAACGGGTTAATTGTAACGTCTCTGCGGGCTGGGTCAATGCTCCTCCGCACCCCGTGTGGATAGCACGCGCCGCAAGGATTCCGGGGAAAGCCTATATGGTCGGAGGAGCCGGTGCGGTAGTCTTGACCGTTGATGTTGAAGGGAAAAGGGTGTCTTTCACAATATTTACGAATCCCCAGACGGCCGTGATGACGACGAAGCCGATGATGCCCCACAGGACGAATTGCCTCCCGTCGGCGCGGCTTTTTTCATCGGCCGCTCCGAGAATGAAATATTTGTATACGCCCCAGAGGAAGACGATGAATGCGAGAGCGAAGAGGACCGGAACGAGGACATCGTTGATGAGATTTTTTATTCCCTCGGAATACGGCGTAATGACGCTCAAATTGATGCCACCGCCTGAAGAAGATTGTGCCGTCTGACAGTAGAACCCTTCCGGACTGGATGCACAGGTTCCACCGACTCCGCCGACGGTGCAGTAGCCACCATCCGTCACGCACCCGGAGGTGTTTGGTTGTGCGCCTGCAAGCAATGGCACACTGCAAGATGCGACAAACGCAAGACCTGCTGCGAATTTCGTGAGTTTTTTCATGTGATTAGTAAAGTGGATATGACTTCGGGGTCGGCGGCGCATAGGAGCCCGCGAGGCCGAAGGTGTTCGCGACGACGTTTACGAGCCCCCAGATAGAAATCATCACCACGAATGCAATGATGCCCCAGAGGAGGAGCCGGTGACCTCTCGAGACCTCCTCCGGGTCGCCTCCCGAGAAGATGTAGGCCTTTGCGATGCCCCAGAGGAAGACGATGAACGCAAGAGCGAAGAGGACCGGGACGAGGACGTTGTTGATGAGGTAGAGGACGGTGTTTGCGACGCCGCAGATGTTGCTCGTGCAGAGGCCGGTGCCCCACGAAACGCCGAGGAATCCACCGGTATTCGAACCGACAATGACCGTCGTCGAGTCTGCGAGCGCCAGGACGGGCACGAGTAAGGCGGCAGATACCAGAGCGATGCAGGTGAGTGATTTCATATGTAGCAAGTATGACACGTTATGCGGCGGGCGCGATGCCGAGCGTGGATAACATGATATTCACGAATCCCCAGACCGAAAAGAGCACCACCATCCCGAGAATGCCCCAGAGGACGAAGGTGCGCCCTTCTTCGCGCTTCGCTTCTTCGCCGCCGTGCAGGAAGAAATAATTCATAACGCCCCAGACGAATGCCGCGAAGGCGAAGGCGAAAATGACCGGCACGACAACGGCATTCAGAAGACCGACGACGCCGGTGGAGCTGCTGCCGATAAAATCCTTGAGGATCATACTAGCCGCCGCCGAGCGACGTCGCAGTCGCCTGGATGGCGAGCGCGATGGCCTTTGACCCGAGAAGGATGAGCGCTCCGACGACGGTCCAGAGGAGCGCTTGGCGCGCCTCGCTTATCTTCGTGTCACTGCCCTGCGCAACCACAAAGAGGTAGCCGACATACACCAGCATGAAGATGACGACAACGGTGCCGATATTGACAACGAAATCAAGGATGCTTTGAAGAAATTTCATCAGACAATTGCCGTTCGGCGTACAGTCACCCGAGTTGAGCGGGTTGTAGAGAGTGACGGTAGAGTTAGAACCACCAGAAGAGGGATTGACGGTCGGTGATGGATTTTGGTTTGTGGTCGGTGATGGATTGCCTCCTCCACTTGGCTGGCAAGTCCCGGTACCCGTTTCATCTGCTTGGCAATAACCTGACGCGCACTGTGAAGAAGCGTCGCAGTATTCCCCATTAGCGGCTTTGGCAAAGACCGCAATCGGGGCGACAAAGAGGACTGCGAATGTAGAGGCGGCGATGACAAAAGTACGCATATTATTGTTGTAAGAGCGCCGTAAGCGAGCGCTCGGCGTTTGCGAGCGCGATTTCAAGAGACGAACGGCCGCTTATCACATCCCCAATCATACCCGAGAACACGGTATCGGTATCGGCGGGCGCTGGGGACAGCCACCCTTCGGCATAGAGCGCCTCGGCGTAGGCGACTGCGGCGGTCGGGTCGGCCGGCACCGTCGTAAGCTGATTCAACGTCGCCGGCGCGAGCCCGGTATTCGCGGCGGCGGCGGCTTGCTCGGCGGAGTTGGTGAAGAGCGCGGCGGTCTGGTAGGCACCCGCGGGATTCTTCGCGCCGCGCGGGATCATAAAGGCGTAGAGGAGGCCGTAAGTGCTCTTCACCGAAGCGGTCGCCGGCTGGGGAATCGGCACAACACCCATATCAAGGTTCGGATTCGCCGCCGCGAGAAACCGCGCGTGCGATGCGTACCCGATGGCGAGCGCGAGGTCGCCGACGAGGAACGCTTGTTCGGAATCCGGAAGCGATGCGTTCCATGTGTACGAGACTTTCGACGGGTCAGTGAACTGAGTATAGAAGCCGAGCGCCGCCTGTCCGGGCACGCTATTGCCGGCGACGCCGAGATTTCCGGAAAGGACGCCCGCGGCGGAGTATGAGGAAATAGGAACGCCTATCTGGAGGAAAAGCGTGGAGAGAATCCCGCGCGCGTCGTGGACATTGTCGTACGTGCCGAGCGCGATAAGGCCGCGCGTGACCTGCCGCGAGGGCGTCAGCTCCGCGATCTTGGGCACGAGACCGGTGAGCGCCTCCCAGGTGGCAGGCGGCTTCGCGATGCCGTCGCTCGCGAGGATGGCGCGGTTGAAGAACAGTACGAGCGGGTCAACGAGAAACGGCATGCCCCAATAACCGCTTCCGCCCGGCACAGCGAAAAGCGTCCCCTCTCCAATGAAGGTATTCGTGAAGGTGCTCTCGGGGAGCGTTGCGAGCGGTATCGGCGTGATAAATTTGGCGAGTCCGTGCAACTCTTCCTGCGAAGCGAGGACGAGGTCGGGCGCGCCGCCCGTCGCTATGGCGGTGGCGAGGTCCGAAACCAGCGTCGCCGGATCCTTCTGCGTGTACGACACATCTTTAAGTATCGGGTTAGCCTGCGCGGCGGCAAGAAGCGTGGCCTGCATGCCCGCCTTGGGCAGGGTGCCCCAGATGCTCACCGGACCGATCGTATTCGTCGTGTTCTTGTTGCTGTAGGTCGCGAAAACAAAAAGACCGATGAGCGCGCCGAGGCCGAAGATGCCGAAGAGGATAGCTTGGAAAAATGAGATTTTCATGGAGCGGTGAAGACGACGCCGTAATGGTGCGGCCCTGCGCGGAACGACTTCACCTTATGGAAGCCGCCGTTAATGAAAAACGCTTCGGCATCGTGCTCGGTCACGACCTTCGCAGGAGAAGGACCCATGCCGCCGTAACTGCCCGCCCAGTCGACCAGCATGAATTTGCCGCCCGGCTTCAGTACGCGCTTTATCTCGCCCAAGAGGCCGAAGCGGTTCTCGATTTGGAAAAAAGTATTAGCGAGGATGACGGCGTCGAGCGATGCGTCGCGCAGATGGGAGCCGCCCGGCTTCTCGATGTCGCCCCAGAGCGTTTCAATGGTTCTCTGGTGATACGCATGCGTATTGAGCTTGAGATGCTTCAGGACGTCCTCCTGCACGTCGATCGCGTAGACCTTCCCGCTTGTGCCGACGGTCGCCGCGGCCGCGCGCGCATAATGGCCGGAGCCCGCGCCGAAGTCGCCGACCTTCATCCCTTCGCGTAAGCCCAATTGAAGCACGTTCCCGTGCGGAGAACTGAAATGCGCGCTCATACCATATAAAGTACCATGCGCGGCCCGCCGCGGGCCGCGCAATCAACACTCCAAAAAGCAATCGGCCGCTCCTCCGGAGCGGCCTGCGTTCACTTCTTCCTCGAGGCAATCTTTTTCAGAGGAATGTGCAACTTTTCCTTAAATTTCCTCCGGAGAGCATTCACTCTCTTGAAAGCCCTCGTGGCGGCTTCTTTCTCCGTCCTTCCATACCCGAGAGCATCCCTCGTTTCTCCTGGCGGCAGTTTATCGATGTAGCCGGTGCCCGGTGCCACAAGCCGTATCAGGAACGGCATCGGGCAATTCGGGTTATGCTCAATCACGAACGTCTGCTGCTTCAACATCGCGATGGAATCCATGCGACCATCTCCTTTCCAAAGATTGAACAACTGGCGAGACACTACTCCTAAACCCGCCCTAATGCAATCATAATCTCCCTATCTTTGCCGACCGGATGCAAATAGTGAGATTCGGGTTATACCTCTGGAAGGCGGAAATGTTGACGGAGACCCTTGTCATGCTCGATCGTGTCGGCAATTGCATAGAGCACATCCTTCCCTACTTTGAGTTCTGCTTTGAGAAGCGCTATGAAATCTTCGCAGTCGTAAGGATAGACCCACACACTATCCTGTAATCGGATAAAACCGATCTCGCGCATAACCGTGCGCAGACGAAGCCGCACTGCCCGTCGACGTTCCGGGACATCAAAGGCGACCATACGCCACCGTCCGTCCCATTTCTTCTTCTGGTCCTTTAGTTCGACTTTCGCTTGTTCAAATGCAAGTGCCTTTCGCCCCTTTGGTGTTATGCGCAAGAATTTCTTGCCGTCCCGTCCCACCCAGTTCGCATATCCTTTTGCGACGAGTCGACTAGCAACCGACTTCATCCTGTATTTCAGATTGTATTTCTCGTTGGGTAGATAGTTGAGAAGCCGAACGGCGTTCCCGGCAATCGCCGCGAACGCGATAGCTCCTGTCATGGCGACCGCCGCCAGCACGGCATGCTGGATATCCTGTTTCCGTTTTCGTTTCCGCGATGCTTCTTCCAGTTTCCCCATTCTTTCACTCTAAATCAAATCTCTCTATTTTTGCCGACCGGATGTGGATAGTGAGATTTGGGAATCTGATACTGGCACCGTGGCAACAATCTTTTTCATGCCTTAGTTCGCCAATTTATTTCAAAACAAATTGAGTGTTTGTTCGGAATGTCCCATTTTGAAAGTCGCAACCAGAAAAATTGAAACTTATTGTCAGCAACTTTTCCGAAGCCAAATCTATTTAAAGTGAGCTCTATATCTATGGACATGCCTCTACAACGCAACCATGCTAGCGATGCTGTCCCCCTCGCGCATCTTCATGATGCGCACGCCCTGGGTCGCGCGCGAGAGCAGAGAGATTTCGGCGACGCTGGTGCGTATTACCTGCCCTTTCTTGGAGACGACGACAAGCTCCTCGCCCTCTAGGTTTCCCGAAACAATTTTCGCGCCGATGATCTCGCCGGTCTTCGGCGTCACCTCCGCGGTCTTGATGCCCGAGCCGCCGCGTCCTTGCACTTTGTATTCAGAAAGTTTCGTGCGCTTGCCGTAGCCCTTACTCATAATCACGAGGAGCGATGCATCCTTCGCTGTCGCAGGTATCACTTCTGCCGAGACGACGCGATCGCCCTTCTTCACGCTCATGCCGCGCACGCCGCCGGCCGCCCTGCCCATCTCGCGCACCTCTTCTGCATCAAAACGAATTGACTGGCCTTTCGCCGTCACGACCGAAACCGTGTCCGCGCTCCCCGCGAGATTTGCGGAGACGAGCGTGTCGCCTTTCTTCAAATTAATCGCGATGATGCCCGAGCGCCGCACGTCCGCGAAGCTCTTCGCGGCGACGCGCTTCACCACGCCGCCCTGCGTCATGAACACGATGGACGACGCCTCAAGCGCCGCGCCCTTCGGCACCGCGAGCACGCTCGTCACCGACTCATCGCCTGCGAGCGGGAGGAAGTTCATGATGGACTTCCCCTTGGTCGCGCGCTTCCCTTCCGGTATCTCATACATCTTGAGCTGGTACGCCTTGCCGAAGTTCGTGAAGAAGAGGAGGTCGCTGTGCGCCGAGGCGACGAGGAAGTGCGTCACAATGTCTTCTTCCTTCGTCGCGATGTCCACGACGCCGACGCCGCCGCGCTTCTGCCGCCGGTACTCGGAGGGATTCGTGCGCTTCACGTAGCCGCCCTCGGTCAGCACGAGCATCGATTCCTCGTCCGGCACGATGTCCTCCATGGAAATGTTTTGCACGCCGCCCTTCACGATCTTGGTGCGTCGATCATCGCCGTACTTCTCCGCGAGCTCTTCGAGCTCTTTCTTCACTACCGCAAGTATCGACTTCGCCGACGAGAGGATGTCTTTCAGCTTCTTGATGAGCGCCTGCACTTCGGCGAGCTCGTCCTCAAGCTTTGTGCGCTCGAGGCCGGCGAGCTTGGAGAGGCGCATCTCGAGAATCGCCGCCGCCTGCAACGCCGAAAATCCGAATTTCTTCTGGAGCGCGGCGCTCGCGGAAGGAATGTCCGCCGCTTTCTTGATGATAGCGATGACCTCGTCGATGTGGTCGAGCGCCTTGCAGAGACCGAGCAAGATGTGCTCGCGCGCTTCCGCCTGCCGCAGGTCGAATTCGGTCCGGCGCTTCACCACCTCTTGGCGATGCTCAATGAATTGTTCGAGCATCGCGTGAAGCGAGAGCATCTCCGGCACGCCGTCGACGAGCGCCAGCATGTTGTAGTGGAAGGTGCTCTCGAGCTCGGTGTGCTTGTAAAGCGCATTCAGCACCGCCTGCGGATGCGCGGTGCCTTTGAGTTCGACGACGATGCGGATATCCGGGCGTCCGTTCGCGTCGCCGGCCGACTCGTCGCGCAGGTCGCGGATGCCTTCCAGCTTCTTCTCCTGCACCAGTTCGGCCATGCGCACGATGAGGTCGCTCTTGTTCACGCGGTACGGTATGGACGTGATGATGATGCGCGTATCCTTCTTCCCGTCGTCGACGATCTCCGCTTCTCCGCGCACCACGACCGGTCCTTTGCCGCTGCTGTAGGCGTGCGTGATATCCGTTGTGCTGAATGCGACGCCGCCCATCGGGAAATCGGGGCCTTTGACGAATTCCAGCAAGTCGCCGGTCGTTGCGTCCGGATTTTCGATGAGGTGCACGGTCGCCGCGACCACTTCGCGGAGATTGTGTGGCGGAATATTGGTCGCCATGCCGACGGCGATGCCGAGCGTTCCGTTCAAGAGCAAATTCGGGAGCGCAGCCGGAAGCACATTCGGCTCTTCGCGCGTCGCATCGTAGTTCGGATTCCACGCGACGGTCTCTTTCTCAAGGTCGGTGAGAAGCGCGTCGGCAATGCGCGACATCTTCGCCTCGGTGTACCGCATGGCGGCGGGGCTGTCGCCGTCGATAGAGCCGAAGTTGCCCTGCCCCAAAACGAGCGGGTAGCGGTAGGAGAATTCCTGCGCCATTTTCGCCATGGAGTCATACACGGCGACGTCGCCGTGCGGATGGTATTTGCCGAGCACTTCGCCGACCACCGTGGCGCTCTTGCGGAACTTCACATTCGGCGTGAGCCCCATATCGCGCATCGCGTAGAGGATGCGGCGGTGCACCGGCTTCAGCCCGTCGCGCACGTCCGGAAGCGCCCGTGCCGTGATGACCGACATCGCATAGTCGAGATACGAGGTGCGCATCTCGCTGACGATTGGCTGGTCAATGACGTTCGCGGCGACTGGTGTCGCCGCGAGATCCCCTTTGTCCTCTTTCCCGCGAGCCATAGGTACTGTCTATTAAAAAGGTATGACCGTCTGCTCCTGCTTCACCGGACGCGTCGAGGAAGCCGCGTCGATGATCTCGATATGCGCCGGCGCAGAGGGGTTCTCGAGCGCCGCGGCCGCTCCCGCGAGGTTCTCATTCCCGTTTGCCGTATCGGCCGTTACTGCGGGCGATGTGCCGCCGAATGAGCTCCCGGTTATCGCGAACGCACCAGTGCTTAAAGAGCCGGCGAGCCAGATGAACGCGATAAGTCCGCTCACGCCCGCCGCAATGCTGAACGCGACCCGCTTGCGGATGTGATGCGGCTTCCCTTTTATATGCTCGATGTGCTCGAAAATATTTTTCATGGGGGCTAGGGTGTTATGACCAGTATACTCCCATCGCGGCCGATGAGATCCTTTTTCTTCAGGGTCAGCTTGTCCATTTTTTCACTGCCGTTCCCAGACTCCTTCAGGAACGCTTCGAGCGCTTTCGGCTGTCCGATGCCGCTCCAGTGCATCGGGATGATGATTTTCGGCTCGAGCGACACCGCGAGCTCATGCGCCTTCGCGCTCGTGAGGACGCCGTCGCCGCCGACCGGTACGAAGAGGACGTCTATTTCGTCGATGCTCTCGCGCGCCTCCTTTGAGAGTTCGGCGTCGGCAAGCGCGCCGAGGTGCACGAGCGTCATGTCTTCGAGCTCGACGCTATAGATAGTATTGATGGCCTCGGTCTCGCCTTTCGCGAGACCGTACTTACTCTTGGACAGGAATCCCTGGATGACGATGCCCTGCCGTTCGTATTCGCCGGGGCCCGTAATGGCGAACGGCTTTTTGTCGCCGTACGTGATCTCCTCCACTCCGTTCATGTCTGGATGGTCGCGCGAGACGAGCGCGATGTCCGCGCCGAAGCGGACCGCTGGCAGGGTCGCATCCTTGGCTATGGGGTCGAAAACGAGCGTGAGGTCGCCGAACGTCACCTTGAAGCACTGTCCGCCGTGGTGGGTGATGACCATATAAAGTAAGCCTATTGTAGCACAAAACCCGCCCGCGCGAAAGCTTTTTTGAGGCGAAATACTGTCCACACTGACCCCTTGTAACCTACATAAATCCTTGTATATTATCGATAGACGTCCTGTAGGAATTGGCCGTCCGTACGCCATCGTCCATCCTTGACTTGAAATAAGGAGAACCTATACCCAGGACGCACGTTCATATCTCCCGAGGCCCGCCACCCATTCCATTGAGGCGGGCCTTTCCCTTTTATCTTTCAAGACCTTGTGCTATAGTCCCTCCGTTGCGTGCAGGAGAAGTACGAATCAGCTAACCCTCGATGCCGCAAGGCGCGAGTACTGATTCGGAAAATCCGCATGTCTTTATTATATGTCTGAAGAGACGAAAAAAGTCGCGGTGGTCATCCCGACTATCCATCTACCTGAAGGCCACCCGATGGCGGCTCTGCTTGATGCTATCCCGACGCCGCCGAAAGCGGGCGACCTCGTGGAAGGCACCATCATTGCGATGAATCGCGGACGCGTCTACATCGACCTACCGCCGTTCGGCACCGGCCTCATCTACGGCCGCGAGTACCTCAACGCCGCGGACGTGCTCCGCAAGGCGAACATCGGCGACACCATCACCGCCAAGGTCGTCGACCCCGCCGGCCGCGAGGGTTACATCGAGCTCTCGCTCAAAGAAGCGCGCCAGGCCGCCATCTGGGGCGAGGCCGAGCAGGCAATCGTCGCCGGCACTATCTATACCCTCACCGTCGAGGAGGCGAACAAGGGCGGGCTCATCATGAGCTGGCAGGGCATCGCCGGTTTCCTCCCCGCCTCCCAGCTCGCGAAGGAGCACTACCCGCGCGTTGCCGACGGCGACAAGGACAAGATCCTGGGCGAGCTCGGCAAGCTGGTCGGCAAGACCATCGCGGTGCGCATCATCACGGCCGACCCCAAGGAGGGCAAGCTGATATTCTCGGAGCGCACCGGCTCCGAGGAAGAGGAGAAAGCTTCGCTCATCGACAAGTACCAGGTCGGCGACACGCTCGCGGGCGTGGTCACGGGCGTGGTCGACTTCGGCGTGTTCGTCAAGATCGAGAGCGGCCTCGAGGGTCTCGTGCACATCAGCGAGCTCGACTGGGGCCTCGTCGAGGAC
>JAGWZP010000016.1 GCA_018968865.1 Patescibacteria group bacterium
GCCAGTAACCGCCGAGGCGGCAAAGGAGACCAAAACAATTCCGATCGTTTTCGGGTCCGTCGGAGATCCTTTGGGCGCGCACTTTGTCACGTCCCTCAGCCGCCCGGGCGGGAATGTCACCGGGATTACATCCCTTTCCGTCGAACTCTCGGCAAAACGGCTTGATTTGCTCAAACAACTGTACCCGAATTTAAAGAGAGTCGCCGTTCCGGCAACGATGACTGATGTCGCCGCAAAGAATTCGTTTGATCTGATCGTGAAGACCGCCCCGACGCTCGGTGTTACCGTCGTCCCTTATCTTATCGATGCGAACCATACGCCGACCGAAGTGGCCGGCACCATATCCCACAAAGATGTTGACGGGATCGTACTTACCGCCGACTCGGCGACCTGGGCGGTTCTGCCGGCCTATATCGCTCAAGCAAAAAAGGAGAAGCTTCCCTTTGCCGTTTTCGACCAAAATATGGTGCAGAGCGGGGGGTTGGTCGGGTATGGTCCGGAGTATACGTCGCTTGGAGGGCAAGCGGCGGATATGGTGAAAAGAATACTGGACGGTACTTCGCCCGCCGTCGTGCCTGTCGAGAGCCCCGAAAAACTGATTCTCGCCCTGAACTTGAAGACGGCAAAAGATCTCGGACTCGTCGTGCCAGATGTATTCCTGAGTCAAGTGGACTACTTGGTCAAATAAGTTTTGCGCTCATGGCCGGTGAACTTCTTCCACAAAGGATGTCTCGTCTAAGCATCTCATGATGTTCACGCGTCTCAAAAATAGAATTTTTACAGCAGGCACGAATGATGGAGAGATAAAGAGTCCGCACGGGACGAACATCGACCTCCGTTTTTTTTGGCTGTGGGCGATCATCTTATTCGTTATCGTGTCCGTCGTATCCTTTTCATACATTTCTCTTACGGTAAAAGCCATTGAAGACGATGTGTCGCGCGTCCACTTGGAGGTGGCGCGGCGCGCGGCGGCGGTGATCGAGGACTCTCTCGGTACGCTTATCGATGCGCAGAATCGCTTGGGGCTGGATATGGCGGACCCTTCGCGGGACAAAAATGCAACGTTGGCGCTTTTCATGCGCGCGCATCCAGAATTCGACAATGTCTCTCTGATAACCATGAAAGGCACCACGATCCTTTCTCGCGATCGATACGCTGTGGTGAACAAAAGCGAGTTCAAGAGCTATGCAGGACAAGCTAATTTCCTTGAGGCGCTGAAGGGCACGACGTCCGTCGGGTCGGTCTTTATTTCAAACTTGGGCGATCCGCTCATAACCATCACCACGCCGGTCATTTCGCTCGAAGGGGTCGTAGAAGGCGCCATTGTTGCAGATCTCGACTTGAAGTTCATGTGGAAATTGGTGGGCGACATTCAAGTCGGGACGAACGGGAAAGTATATGTTGTTGACCAAGACGGCAATCTGATCGCCGACCCGGATCCGTCGATCGTGTTACAGAGGGAAAATCTGCTCGATCGCCCCGTGGTTAAGAGAGTTCTCGCCAGCTCCCAACCCGTTGATGGGCTGGACCCGACGCTGCGCTATGTTTCAAACGGCCAGGAAACATTTTCGACCGGCCTCCAAATAAGCCCCTACGGGTGGGGCGTGATCACCGAAGAACCGCTTGCGGAAGCGCTCGTCGCGTCGCAGAGAACCCAAACGGCCGGCGCGATCTTTTCAGTGACCGTCGCGTTGATGCTGCTCGTCCTCATGATAGTGATTCAGCGCCTCATAACCTCGAATAAGCTCGCGTACGATGCGAACGTTAAATTGGACCAGAATGCATCGCTTCTCCTCAAGCGCGAGCAAGATCTCATCGCGGCGAACGAGCGTTTGAAAGAGCTTGATAAAGCGAAGTCGGAATTCATTTCGGTCGCCGCCCACCAGCTTCGCACGCCGCTTTCCGCGATTAAATGGACGCTCTCCCTGCTCGATGAGAATTCGGGGAATCTCACGCCGGAACAGCGCAGCCTCCTTCTGAAAGGCTACGAAAGCAACGAGCGCATCATCAACCTCGTAAACGAAATGCTGGTGGTCACGCGCATTGAGGCCGGGAAGGTACAGTACAAATTTTCGCTCATCCATCTTGAAGATCTGGTCGACAGCGTGATCCTCGACTTCGCCGGCCAAGCGCATGCGCGGCATATTACGTTCACCTTTGAGCGGCCGGCCACGCCGTTCCCGTATGTGAACGTTGACCCCGACAAAATCCGGGACACGATCCAGAATTTGATCGAGAATGCGATCCGGTATACCCGGGACGGGGGGACTATCATCATTTCCATGAAGAATGAAAATAAGTTCATAACCGTGTCTATCAAAGACGACGGCATCGGCATACCGCTCCAGCAGCAGTCGAGCATTTTCAACAAGTTCTTCCGGGCCGACAACGCGGTCAAGGAGCGGACGGACGGATCCGGTCTGGGGCTCTTTATCGCCAAGAGCATCGTGGATACCCACGGCGGGAACATGGGTTTCGAAAGTACGGAAGGCAAGGGAAGCACCTTCTATTTCACTATCCCCTGCGCTCCTCCCCCGGCATAGACCACGAGGGCTCGCGTACGGTATAATCGCCTGAACACAATGAATCAAGATAATAAGATACTCATTGTCGAGGACGAACAAGTCTTGGGTGAGCTCCTGCTCAGCAAGTTCAAGTCCGAAGGGTATGATGCCTTTTGGGAGATGAACGGCGAAGACGGATTGCGCAAAATGCGCGAGCTGCTGCCGAATCTGGTGCTGCTTGACCTGGTGATGCCGAAAAAAGACGGGTACGAGGTCCTCGATGAGATGAGGAATGACGAGGTTCTCAAAAAAATCCCGGTCGTCATTATTTCCAACTCCGGCCAGCCGGTGGAAATCGAAAAAATCCTCGAACTAGGTGCGAAAGATTATATTATCAAGGCGCAGTTCAGCCCGGAGGAAGTGCTTGAGAAGGTGCAAAAGTATCTCAATCAGGAAGTTGCACCGAAACATGCGAACAAAAATGCATCGGGAATAAAAATCCTCGTCGTGGAGGACGACACCTTCCTTTCATCGCTTGAAGTCGAGCGATTCAAGAAAGAAGGATACAACGTGAAGTTGGCTTCCGACGGCACGCAGGCTCTGAAGGATATCGAAGCGGACATTCCCGATTTGATGCTCCTCGATATCGTCATGCCGGGCATGAACGGGTTCGACGTTCTGAGAAAAGTGAAGGCCGATCCGAAGTATAAGGATATGATGGTAATCGTTTTCTCAAACCTCGGCCAGGAACAGGAAATAGAGGAATGCAAGAAACTGGGAGCCGATGATTTCTTGGTGAAGGCGAATTTCACTCTCAAGGAGGTGGTGGATAAAATCAACGCACTTTTGAAAAAGAAGGGGAGGATATAGCGCCGTTTTTTATAGGTGCGGAGACGGTGGGATTTGAACCCACGAGACCCTTTCGGGCCTGCCTCATTAGCAGCGAGGTGCTTTCGACCACTCAGCCACGTCTCCTCGTTTCACTCGTCGACGTGGCTTCGCCTGGCTCTCCTACGACCTGCCCCAAGGGCATCGGTCGTTTCCGCCTAAGGCGGAACCAGATGAAATATGAAGCAGTTCATATTTCATAGCCACGTCTCCGTAGAGAGCAGAGTATCAAATTTAATGAGCGAGGGCGAGCGGGATGATATGAAGTGCACCGGCTCCTTTGAGCGCATTGACCGCGGCCTGGAGCGTTGCGCCAGTGGTGATGACGTCATCAATGACGATGTAGGTGTGCGCGGGGCTGACAGGATGCGCGGCGCGGAACGCGCCGCGCATGTTCTCTTCGCGGGCGTGGCGCGGAAGCGAGACCTGCGAGACCGTCTCGCGGGTGCGCACGAGACACGCGGCGTCGACCGGTATGCTGAGTTCCTCTCCGGCGCGCCGCACGATTTCTTCGATCTGGTTAAAACCGCGTTCCCGACGGCGCCCTCTCCCGAGCGGTACCGGCACGATGATGGGATTGCGGATGTCATCGGCGTCGCGGATATAGTCAGCGAGCGCGAAACCGAGAAATTGGAGGGCGCGTCCGCTCCCGTGGTACTTCGCTTCATGGATGGCCGCGCGCACCGGCACGGCGGCAAAGGGCAGGAGCGCCACGGTCTCCGGCTGCGTATACGAGACGAGCCGCGGGGCGACGAGGGCGAGGAAGTCGTCGCGCGAGGTTCCCCGCAGGGCGAGTTCGTCCACACGGGGAGGGAAGAGGAGGTCGACCAGACGCATCATGGTAGTATTGTTGCATGTCGTTTCTCGATAGTTTTTTTAAGAAAAAGGATACCAGCGTGCTCGGTGTGGATATCGGTTCGTCGTCCCTCAAAGTCGTCCAGTTGCGCAGGGAGCGCGGGAAGGCGGTACTCGAAACGTACGGCGAGCTCGCGCTCGGCCCTTACGGCGGCTCCGAAGTCGGGCAAGCGACGAATCTTTCCGTCGAGCAGATCACCGAGACGCTTAAAGATTTGTTGCGCGAGGCAAAAGTGACGACAACGGCCTGCGGCCTCTCGATACCGTTCGCCCGTTCGCTCCTGACACTGGTGAAATTGCCGTACCGGAAGGACCCGAAGGAGCAGAAGACCGTCATCGAACTTGAAGCGCGCAAGTATATCCCCGTTCCCGTTTCTGAAGTACAGCTCGACTGGTTCGTCGTGCCTGAAGCGGAGCCGGCGCAATTTGCCGAAGGAAGTTCTCCTGAAGGCACGCCTCCCGCGAAGGAAACTATCGAGGTGCTTCTCGTTGCCGTCCACAACGACGAACTCGCACTGCTCCAAAAAGTCGCCACCGACGCGGGGCTCGCCGCAAGTTTCTATGAGATCGAGATCTTCAGCACCATCCGCGCGGTGGTCGAGGAACCGGTGAAGCCGGTCATGGTGCTTGACGTCGGCGCCGCGTCGACGAAGACGTACGTCATTGAGCACGGCGTTGTGGCGCTTTCGCACGCCATCGCCGTGGGGAGCCAGGACATCACGCGCGCCATTTCGGTTTCCGAGAACGTTTCCATCGCGCGGGCCGAAGCGCTCAAAAAAGAGGAGGGTCTCAGCGGCGCGGGCGCGCTCGGCAATCCCGAACTCGTCTTTTCGCGCATTTTCTCCGAAGCGCGCCGCGTCCTCATACAATATGAAACGGCGCATAAGAAATCGGTCACGGCAATCGTACTCACGGGCGGCGGCGGCGTGACGAAAGAACTCAGCGCGTATGCAAAAAATATTTTCTCCATCGATGTGCACGTCGCGGATCCTTTCGCGAAAACCGAAGCACCCGCGTTCATGCGCCCGATCCTCGAAGAAATCGGCCCCGAGTTTGCCGTGGCCGTCGGGCTCGCGCTCCGCAAACTGGAAGAAACGTAAGCGGCGTTTGAACGTTTTGCACAGATACCGCACGCCGTACTTGTATAAGTATCGTATACTGGTAAGGAAATGGCTCTTCCTCCGACGATACCAACCTCGTTCGTTCCCCATGCCTCGGGCGCGCCCGCGCAGCGGTTTCGCTCCGATCTCACCGGTGCCTTCGGTTTTTTCGCATACGGAGTCCTCGGCGTCGTTTTTATCTTGGCGCTGGGCGTTTTCTTTTATGGGCGGATTCTTGCGGCGGAGCAATCCAGCAAGGACGCGACCCTCGCCAAAGCCGAGGCGGCAATCGATCCGTCTACCGTCGAGAATTTCGTTCGATTGCGCAACCGCTTGAACCAGAGCGAAACGCTCCTCAAGAAGCACGTTGCATTTTCTAATTTCTTCACCTCGCTTGAGACGCTTCTTCCCGCCAACGTGCGTTTTTCCACCCTGCATATTTCACTCGATCCCACCGGGATATCGAAGATCGACGGCACGGGTGTCGCGAAAAATTTCAATGCGCTCGCCGCCGCTTCGATAGCCTTTGCCGGTGACGGCCGCATCAAGGACGCTATCTTTTCAAAAATAAGCATCGCGAAGGACAACTCCGTCTCCTTCGGCCTTTCGGCAACGCTCGACCCGAAGCTTATCAGTTTCTCGCCAAACGTAAGCGCACCGAGTGCTCCAAGCACGCCGAGCGTACCGAGCGCTCCGAATCCGCCCGCCGCTTCGACCACCACGCCATGAACAGCCGCATCCTCCCTTTGATTGCTCTCCTTGTTGCCGCCGGCATATTCTTTGCGTACGTGAGTCCGACCTGGTCCGGCTCCATAGCCGATACCAAGGCCGCCATCGCGCTTGACGACCAGGCGCTCGCCGCGGCGGACGAATATACGAAACAGCAGGACACGCTCGCCGCCGCACGCGATGCCATCGATCCCGCGAATCTGACGCGGCTTACCACCTTCCTGCCCGATTCGGTCGATAATGTCGGGCTCATCCTCGACTTGAATGCGCTTGCGGCACGCTCGGGACTCTCGCTCGCGAACATCGATGTCGTGACGAATGACGCGAGCGGTGTGAAGAGCAGCGCGGGCGGGCCATCGGGCGCCCCGCAACCGAGTGCGGCAGAACCGGTCGGTTCGGTCGATCTCTCGCTCACTGCGGTCGGGACGTTTACCGCGCTGCAATCGTTTTTGAGCGGCGTGGAACGAAGCGCGCGGCTTCTGGATGTCCAGGATATCACCGTCAAGGGTTCCGACACTGGCGTCTATACCTACCAAATGGCCTTGCGCCTTTACTGGCTACGCTAAGCTTTTGTCCATGCAATCCAACAATACCGTCATTATCATCATCGTTACGCTCATCGTGGCGGCGGGAGCGTATTGGTACTTCTTCACCGGAACAGGGAACCAGCCGCCGCTTACGGCGGGCGCTCCCGAGCAGAACAGTGCACAGACGAAATTCAAAGTGCTCGTGAGCGAGCTGCAGCCGATCACCTTTGATACCAGCATTTTCTCCGAGCCGAGCTTCATGGCGCTCTCCGATTTGGCGACGCCGGTCGCGCCCGAAACGTTAGGTCGCCTCGACCCGTTCGCGGGGATTCCCGGAGTAATCGGAAAATGAGTAATGAATTTCCTCGGCTCACTTGTTGATAAAGGTCTTCTCTCCGCAGACGATCGGAAGACGGTTGAAACCGAACTGGAGGCGAAACGGCCGCTTGCCGACGCGCTTGCCGAGCACGGCATTTCGCTCGCCGACGCGCTTGAGGAAGCGGCAAAGGCCTACGGGCTTCCCTCACGCGTACTTGGCGAGCCGGCCGCCGATCCATCGGTGTTCAAATACATCCCGATCGATTCCGCCCGCCACTACGGATTCGTACCGCTCGACCTCAAAGAAGGGGCGCTTGAAGTCGGCGTCACCGACCCCGACAACATCGAGGCGGTCGATGCCCTGCAATTCATTTCGGGGAAGATCGGCATGCCCTACGTCATGTTCCTCATCACGAGACAGGATTTCGATCGCGTGCTCGAGTCGTACCAGAACCTTTCGGGCGAGGTCGGTCGGGCGCTTTCTGAATTCGAGACCGACATGAAGCCCGCCTCTGCGGGAGCGGCCGCTCCGGAGGGCATGCTCACGCTGAGCAGCGAAGAAACCGGCTCTCGCGGCATATTGAAGGAGGATGCGCCGGTGACGAAGATCGTTTCAACGGTACTGCGCTACGCCATCGAAGGGCACAGTTCCGACGTCCACATCGAGCCGTCGCCCACGCGGACGAGAATCCGTTTCCGCATGGACGGCGAACTGCATACGTCGCTCGAACTTCCGGCGAAAGTGCACGAGGCGGTCGTTGCCCGCATAAAGATTCTCGCAAAATTGCGCCTCGATGAGAAGCGGAAACCGCAAGACGGACGCTTCTCGGCGACCGTCGACAACCGCCGGATCGACTTCCGCGTCTCCACCTTTCCGACGGAATTCGGCGAAAAAGTGGTGATGCGCATCCTTGATCAGTCGGCCACGACGGCGACCCTCGAGTCGGTGGGGTTCACCGGAGCGCATCTTGCGGACGTGCGCGAGATGATGCAGGTGCCGTACGGCATCATCCTTATCGCCGGACCGACCGGCTCCGGCAAGTCGACGACGCTTTTTGCCATGCTCTCCGAGACCGACCGCGAGACGGAAAATGTCGTCTCGCTCGAAGACCCGGTCGAGTATGAGATCCCGGGCGTCGCACAGAGCCAGGTGCGGCCCGAGATCGGCTACACGTTCGCGAGCGGCCTTCGTTCCATCTTGCGCCAGGACCCGGACATCATCATGGTCGGCGAGATCCGCGACAAGGAAACCGCCGTGCTGGCGGTGCAGGCGGCGCTCACCGGCCACCTCGTCTTCTCCACGATCCATACCAATACCGCCGCCGGCGCCATTCCGCGCCTCATCGACATGGGCGTTGACCCATTCCTTATCGCGCCGACCCTGATCGCCGTCATCGGGCAGCGCCTCGTCCGGAAGCTCTGCGACGGCGCCGGGAAGCCGTTCCCCATCGACGACAGCATGAAAGCCCTGCTCGAGCGTGACTTCGCCGACCTGCCCCAGGAATATCGCAAAGCATTGCCGCCGTTCAAGAATTTCTATCACGCGAGCCCGACGGACGAATGCCCGAACGGAACCCGCGGCCGTACCGCCGTCTTCGAAATACTGCGCATGAATAAGAACCTTGAGCAGGTCGTGCTCAAAAATCCGGTCGAGGAGAACATCTATGCCACTGCGCGCGCCGGCGGCATGCTCACGATGCGCGAAGACGCTATCGTGAAAGCGCTCTCAGGCGAGATACCGTTTGAAGAGATCAATACGCTTGGCGGGGAGCTTTTCACAGGGGAAGACCAGGTTGACGCGGGAACGTAGTATACTGTTGAGCAATGGCCTACCGCGTGTATCTTGTTGATGATGATAGATTTCTGCTCGACCTCTACGCGGTCAAGTTCAAGAGCGCCGGTCACGAAGTGACCACGTTCGGCAGCGGCAAGGAGCTCCTGACGGCTCTCCGGGGAAAGGAGGCGAAGGCGCCGGACGCCATCTTGCTCGACCTCATCATGCCGGATGTGGGCGGCTTTGAAGTGCTTGAAGCGATACGGAAGGAACGTCTCGCGCAAGGAACGAAAATTATCATCCTTTCGAACCAAGGGCAGGATTCCGATATCGAAAAGGCGAAAAAACTCGCCGCCGACGGCTATATCATCAAGGCATCCGCTATTCCCTCCGAAGTATTCGCTGAGACGCTGCGCACGATCGAGGGGGCTGCGCCCGATACGGAGAGTCATTGATATGGTGGCCGCCGACAAACGCCTCGGAGAGCTCCTCGACCTCGTTGTTGCCCAAGGGGGCTCAGATTTGCATATCTTTGCCGGCGGACCGCCGATGCTGCGCGTCTCGGGCGCGCTCATCCCGCTCTCGAAGTATCAGGCGCTCACGGGCGAGGAGACCGAAGCGATGCTCAAATCCATCGTCTCTCCGGACCGCTGGGATTCCTTTCACGAGAACCAAACTATCGATCTCTCGTATGCGCATAAGGCGGACGTACGCTTCCGCGTGAACGGGTACCGCGTACAGGGCGCGACGGCGCTCGCGCTTCGGCTCATACCGCGCGCGATCAACACCTTCGCCGAACTGAATCTTCCGCCTATCCTGGAGGTGTTCACCCAGCGCGAGCAAGGGTTCTTCTTGGTGGTGGGACCGGTGGGGCAGGGCAAGTCGACGACGCTCGCCACGATGATCGACCGCATCAACGATTCGCGGGCGGAACATATCCTCACCATCGAGGACCCGGTTGAATATCTCTTCACGCAGAAAAAATCACTGATTCACCAGCGCGAGATCCACATCGACGCGCCCGATTTTAAAACCGCGCTCCAAAGCGCGTTCCGCGAAGACGTGGATGTCATCATGGTCGGCGAGATGCGCGATTACGAGACCGTCTCGTCGGCGGTGACCGCCGCCGAAACCGGCCACCTCGTGTTCTCCACGCTCCATACCAACAACGCCGCGCAGACCATCGACCGCATCATCGACATGTTTCCGGCCGAGCAGCAATCCCAGGTACGGGTGCAGTTGGCGGGAAGCCTCGCCGGTATTTTTTCCCAGCGCCTCATCCCGCGGGTGTCCGGAGGACTCATCCCGGCCTATGAGCTTCTCATCAACAACAATGCGATAAGCACGCTCATTCGCGACGCGCGGACGCACGAAGTCAGCGCGGTCATCCAAACCTCGTCGCAGGAGGGCATGATCGACATGGACCGCTCGCTTGCGGAACTCGTGCGGAGAGGGGAGGTGACGGTTGAGCACGCGTTTGAGTACGCCATGGACCCAAAAACGTTCGAGCGCTATCTGTAACTTATGCTGTTTAAATACCACGCCATCGATCAGGACGGGCACGAGCGCGATGGAACGATCGAAGCTCCGTCGCAGGACAGCGCGGTTTCCGCGCTCCAGCGGCGCAACCTCATCATTTCGGCGATCGAGTCCTCAGAAAAAACCTCGTGGCTTGAATTCGACCTGCCGTTCTTCGGCGGCATCTCGAATAAAGATGTCGTCATCCTTTCGCGCCAGATAGCGACGCTGTTCGAGGCGCAGGTATCTGCGCTCCGCGTCTTCCGGCTCCTGGGCGCCGAGGTCGACAATAGGAAACTCGCGGCTGTTCTCTCCACGGTCGGAGATGACCTGCAGGGCGGGAGCCCCATTTCCAAGGCGCTTGCGCGCCATCCGAAAGTCTTCTCGGAGTTCTACGTGAATATGGTGCGCGCCGGCGAGGAATCAGGCAAGCTGTCGGAAACCTTCAGTTATCTCGCCGACTATCTCGACCGTACCTACGACCTGGTCAGCAAAGCCGAAAATGCGCTCATTTATCCGGTCTTCGTCGTGCTGGTGTTCTTCGGCGTGATGGCGCTCATGCTCACGCTCGTCATACCGAAAATCAGCGCCGTGCTCCTCGACTCCGGCCAGGCGATACCGATTTATACCGCCATCGTCATAGGATTTTCGAATTTCCTCGTTCAATACGGCATTTTCGTGCTCATCGCTCTGACCGCGGGCGCGTTCTATCTCTGGCAGCTCTCGAAGACCGAACACGGCGGTCTTGTGCTCGACAGCTTGAAACTCGGGGTTCCCTATGTCGGCGACCTCTACCAGAAGCTGTATCTCTCGCGGATTGCGGACAATTTCTCCACCATGCTCCTTTCAGGAGTCTCGGTCGTTGAGGCGCTCGACATTACGGGCTCGGTCGTCGGCAATGCCGCATATAAAGTCGTACTCACGCAGGTGGCGAAGGACGTCAAAGGCGGTTCCTCCATCTCCGACGCGCTTGGCAAGCATCCGGAGATGCCGGGCATTATGATCGCCATGACCAAGGTCGGCGAGGAGACGGGCGAACTCGGCAAAATCCTCACGACCTTGGCCAAGTTCTACAACCGCGAGGTGACGAATGCCGTCGACACGCTCGTCGGCCTCATCGAGCCGATCATGATCGTCCTCCTCGGCCTCGGCGTCGGGACCCTCCTCGCCGCCGTTCTTCTGCCTATCTACAATCTCGCGGGCGCCATCTAGTGCGTGATATCCACACCCCTCTTTCTCATAGGGCCTCTCTAGGCGTACAATTGAGCCATTAGCCGCATACCACACATTATGTACAAACATCGTTCCCAGGGTTTCACCCTTATTGAATTGCTCGTCGTCATCGCCATCATCGGCGTCCTGTCGGCCGTCGTCCTCGCTTCGCTCAACACCGCCCGCTCCAAGGGCAATGATGCCGCCATTCAAAGCGACCTCTCGACCATCCAGACGGAGGCCGAGATTTATTACGGCGGCACCGGCGGGAATTCTTACGGCACCGCCGGCACCAGTTGCACCAATGGCGTCTTCTCCGATGCGACGATTGCAAAGGCAATCGCCGGCGCAAAGACCGCCAACGGGGGCAACAGCCTCGTCTGCAATAATTCGACGACCGCCTATGCTGTTTCGTCGAATCTGTCGTCTAATAGTTCGCGCTATTGGTGCGTTGACTCGACCGGCGGCTCGAGTAATAGCACAACGGCGCTCGGTACGAATACCGTCTGTCCGGCGTCGAACTAACCTTATCTCATATGAAATCCAATTCTCGGGGCTTCACGCTTATTGAATTGCTCGTCGTCATCGCCATCATCGGCATCCTCTCGGCCGTCGTCCTCGCTTCGCTCAACACCGCCCGCTCCAAGGGCAATGATGCCGGTGTCAAGGCGAATCTCGACACGGTCGGTACGCAGGCGGCGCTCTATCTCTCAAATAACAGCAATTCTTATGGCGCGTTTGACAACGGCAGCGGTGCGGCCGCAGCCTGCCCCGTTCCGGGAACTGCCGGGGCGACGGTCTTCCAGGACGCGACTATAGAAAATGCAATCGCTTCGGCGCTCGTCGACTCGGGCGGCGGTTCGACCTCTTGTCTCTCAAACAGTACCGCCTATGCGGTGGCGGTGTCGCGGCCGGCAAATACCGGGACGACCACGTCCACCTACTGGTGCGTTGACAGCACCGGCGCACATTGCGGTGTCAGTTCAAATGCATTGACCGGCGCCGCGTGCGGCGCGTGCGTGACCACTCAGTAAGTCGCAAAGCGGGCTCACTCGCTTGGTGGTAGCTTGAGCAGAAGCCCGCGGGAGACCGCGGGCTTCTGCTATGATGCGCGTATGCTTCCGCTCGCGTCCGTTGCATTATTTTTCCTCGGGGCAATCATTGCGAGTTTCGCCGGTGTCGTCGCGGGGCGCCTCAACACCGGCGAGAGTTTCCTTACCGGCCGTTCCCGCTGCGATGCGTGCAATGCGGAACTCCCGCCTTCCGCACTGCTGCCGGTCGTCTCCTATCTCCTCTCGGCGGGCCGCGCGCGGTGCTGCGGCGCCCGCCTCTCGCCTCGTGCGCCCCTCTCGGAACTGCTCTTGGGCGCGCTCTTCGTCCTTGCACAGGCGAAGCTTGGATTTGCTTCCGCTCTCCCGCTCATGCTCCTCTCCCTCTCGCTTCTCCTCGCGCTCGTGCTCTATGACCTTGTGCATCAGATACTGCCGCCTCTGCTCCTCGCGGCATTCGTCGCGAGCGCGGCGCTCACCGGCTTCGTAGCCGCCCCGTCCGTGATGGAATTTTCATCCGTGATGCTTACGGCGCTGCTCATCGCGGGAAGCCTCGCGCTCCTGCATATCCTCTCGCGCGGGCGTGCTATGGGCTTTGCCGATGCGCCGCTTGCCTTCGGTCTCTCGCTCCTTGTCGGTTCGGCCGCGCTTCCCGGCTTCATGTTCTCGTTCTGGATCGGCGCCGTCGTCGGTATAGCCGTGTTGTTTAGGAGGCCGGTCGGCTCTAGAATGGGAGTTGAGGTACCCTTCGCGCCTTTTTTGGCTCTCGGCTTCCTCCTTGCGTACTTTACCCAATGGAACCCCTTCATCTTCATCGCAACTCTATCCGGCAACTAAACAGAGCCTTCACATTAATTGAGCTCATGGTCGTACTGGCGATCATTCTCGCGCTCTCGGTAGTCATATTGTCGAGCCAAAGCACCTTCAATAAAACGCTCGTTCTCGCGAATACCGCGTATGACGTCGCGCTCACGCTCCGCTCCGCCGAAACATACGGTCTCGGCAGCCGCGCCGCCGGCACGGTCGCCAACGCGGGATACGGCCTCCATTTCGAAAAAGCGCAACCCGGAACGATTACGCTTTTTGCCGATGCATACCCGGCTCCCTCAACGCTTTCCGTCTGCCATCCCACCAGCGACGCTTCAGCGCCGGATGCGCGGCCCGGCAATTGCGTCTACGACTCGGCGCAGGGTGAAAAGGTTGTGGACTATACGCTGGGGAACGGCATCACGGTCAGCGATTTTTGCGCCTATGCAGGCAGCTGGTCGTGCGCAAATAACGGAAGCCTGTCCTCGCTCGACATCATCTTTTCGCGCCCGAATCCCGAACCGCTCATCAGCACGAACGGATTGTATTCGGGGATAAACCCCCCAACGGCCGCGTGCCTGGTCATCCATTCGCCGCAAGGAGGCAGCCGGTTTATCTCGATCGGAGCGTCGGGGCAGATTATCGCCAATGCCGCCTCGGACCCCTCGTCATGCCATGAATAACCATCGCGGATATACGCTCATAGAACTCATTATCGCGGTCGGCCTTTTTGCGCTCATCATGCTGCTCGCCTCCGGCGCGTACCTCATGATGATCAGTCTTTCCCGGCATGCGCAGGGCATCGCCACCGGCATCGACAATCTTTCGTTCGCGCTCGAGACCATGACGCGCAATATCCGCACCGGCACGTCGTATAATTGCGGCGGCGTCGGGTATTGCACCAACGGCGGTTTCACGTTCTCGTTCAAAAATTCGAATAATCAGAACGTCACCTACAGTCTCGCATCGGCGACGATACAGGAGACGGTGAACGGCACGGCAATGGCGCTTACCGACCCTCCTCCCGCGATGACCATTTCCTCGCTCACGTTCTATACGTTCGGCACCAGCAAGAGCGACGGTCTACAGCCGCGCGTGACCATCATTGTCTCAGGAACGGTCACGTATGCGGCAGGGAAGAGCGAGCCGTTTACCGTCGAAACCGGCGCGACGATGCGCGGCACCGACCTATGAGTATGGAAATCACAAATTTCAAATTACAGGAGCCAAAGCGAGCTTTCACCCTTATTGAGACCATGATCGCGGTCGCCATCCTCACGCTCGCGGTGGCAGGACCTCTCTTCACGGCGAGCCGCGCGATCGTGGCGGCCGCCACCGCCCGCGATCAGCTCACCGCTTCGTATCTCGCCCAAGAAGGCGTCGAATACGTGCGCGCGGTGCGTGACAATGCGTACCTCGCTGCTTACGGCGGCGCGAATGCGTCGAGCGTTGCATGGAGCAGCTTTCTCTCGACGATGTCGAGTTGCAATGCAACGTCGAACTCGGCCGTTGCCTGCGCGCTCGATCCGGTTGCGCGGGGCATGGGCGTCGGGAGCGGTTTCTCCCTCCAGCCCTGCACGATAGGCGCGTGCGCGCCGCTGTATCTCGCGAACAACGGCACGACCAACTACTACACCACCAATCCAAATGCGAGCAACCTCATCCCGACGACGTCGTTCACGCGCACCGTCCAAGTGTTCGATGCCTCGGCCGCTGACGAGCGCGTCGTCTCGACCGTCTCCTGGAGCTACCATGAGATACCGTATTCGGTGACCGTGTACGACCACCTCACGCCATGGCAATAAAACGCACACAACGCGGGTTCGCTCTGCTCATTGCCGTCATCTTCATGTCGGTGATGCTTAGTTTCGGCCTCGCGCTCGGTTCGCTCGGGTATAAACAGCAGGTGCTCGCTTCGTCGGCCATCGAGTCCCAATATGCGTTCTATGCCGCCGATGCCGCGCTCGAGTGCGCGCTCTACGCCGACCAGCAGCTCAACCTCTTTGTCCTTCCGGCGACCCAGCCATCTTCCGCACCTCCCATTCCCTGCGACGGCTCTTCGGTACCCTATGCTTCTTCCGTCATTTCATATACCGCGGGGTCCAAATGGGTCGTCGCCGAGCGCCTTTCGCTCGATTCGGGGAAGCACTGTGCGGACGTGACGGTATACAAGCCCGCTCCCGGTATGGGAACAACCTATCTTTTTTCGCAGGGCTACGACGTTTCCTGCGCTACCGTGGGTGCGCCGAACGGCGCGCGGTTCGTTTCGCGCGGCGAGAGTTCCCATTATTAATAAGCTGGTATAGTGGCGGCATATGGCTCCCCGGAAGGTGAAGGAACGCGTGGCAAAACTCCGTGAACTCCTGGAGCATCACGCCCATCAGTACTACACGCTGGATGCGCCGGAGCTCTCCGATAGCGCGTATGACGCGCTCTACCGCGAGCTCCGCGCCCTCGAAGAGCGGCATCCCGAACTCGCGCACCCCGATTCGGTCACCGAACGCATCGTCGGAGAGGCGCTGCCGTCTCTCTCGAAGGTGCGGCATGCCGTTCCCCAGTGGTCGTTCAACGATGCCTTTACCGAAGACGACATTCGCGCATTCGACAAACGCGTACGCAAGGTAAGCGGCACGGCGCCCACTTACGATCTCGAGCTCAAAATAGACGGGCTCAAGATCGTCCTGACGTATGCGAAGGGCCTCCTTACCGTCGCCGCGACGCGCGGCGACGGCGTCATCGGCGAGGATGTCACGCATAATATCCGGACCATCGCCTCGGTGCCGAAGCAATTGCCGCGCCCGCTCGACCTCATCGTCGAGGGCGAGGTGTATCTCACGCGCTCGGGCTTCGCGAAGCTGAATACGCTTCGCGAGCGGAAGGGAGAGCCGCTGTTTGCGAATCCGCGGAATGCCGCGGCGGGCTCCATTCGCCAGCTCGACCCGGGCATCGCGGCCGCGCGGCCGCTTGGCGTATTCGTGTATGATATTGCGCAAACGGAAGAATCGTTTCCGCCGACGCAAACCGAGGAACTCGATTATCTGGCGAAGCTCGGCTTTCCGATCAATCCGGAGCATCGGCACGCCGACTCGCTCGCCGAAGTTTTCGCCTATTGGCAAACGTGGAAAGGGCGCGCGCGCGAAAGAGTGGATTACCAGCTTGACGGCATCGTGCTCAAGGTCGAAAGCCGCGCGCAGGAAGACATGCTCGGCTATACCGGCAAGGCGCCGCGCTTCGCCATCGCGTACAAATTCCCGCCTGAACAGGTTGAGACGGTCGTGGAGGATATTACGCTCCAGGTTGGACGCACCGGGAAATTGACGCCGGTCGCGCACCTGCGGCCGGTCTTGGTCGCGGGCTCGGTCGTCGCCCGAGCGACGCTGCACAACGAAGACTTCATCAAGGAGAAGGATATCCGCATTGCCGACACCGTCATTTTGCAGAAAGCCGGCGACGTCATTCCCGAGGTGGTATCGGTTATCAAAGAACTGCGGCCGCGAGGAGCGAAGTCGTGGAAATTCCCGACCCACTCGCCGTTGTGCGGCGGCGACGGGAGCATCGAGC
>JAGWZP010000017.1 GCA_018968865.1 Patescibacteria group bacterium
TTGCGCAAATTGATACGATTGTGTACTTCCTCGTCGGGAACGGTCAGGTGGAAGATATAGAACGGCCGATTGAGCCAGGTGAGCGACTCCATGACGATCTTCGTCTCCGGCACCGTGCGGCTCGTGCCGTCGAAGATGACATTGTCGCCGTCTGAAATGCTGAAGATGGTCTTGAGGTAGACATACGACGCGATCCAGTACGGTGTGAGAAGCCCGGCGTCCATCGTCTCCTTGAGCTTGAGTCCCGCCGCAGTGCCCGTATTCACGATCTCGCGCAGGCCACCCGAGGTGCCGACAACCGGCCAGCCCGTGGCCTGCGAAAGCAGTTGTGCCTGGGTCCCCTTCCCGCTCCCCGGCTTCCCGATGAAAAATACAATTGGCTTTTCCATACGCTCACTCTAGCACTTTTAGTATTCGCGGAGTGAAACTTGAGCGTCGATCTTCTGTGCAAGGTCAAGCGCGACCTGCACCGCGATGAGGAGCGCCGTACCGCCGAGGACGAGCGTCGTGACGCCGGTGAGCCCCTGGATGATGCTCGGCGCGACTGCAAGGAGGCCGAGGAAGCAGGCCCCGGGGAGCGTGATGCGGTTCACGACCTTGCCGATGTACTCTTCCGTCTCGCGGCCGGGACGCACGCCGGGAACGAAGGCACCGGTCTTCTGGAGATTTTCCGCAACGCGGTGCGGTTCGAACGTGACGGCAGTATAGAAATACGTGAAGAGCACCACGAGGAGGAAGTAGACCGCGCCATACCGCCATGGATTGGAGAGGAAGGCGGTGTACCAGAGCGACGCGCTACTCGCGAAGGAGATATGGAATGCGGCGAGCATGGAGAGCGCCATCTGCGGAAGCAGGAGGAGCGAGAGCGCGAAGATGATGGGAATCACGCCGGCCTGGAGGAGGCGGATGGGGAGGTACGTTGCCGCACCCTGCGACATCGCCGTGCCGCGCACGGCGCGCGCGTATGCGATGGGTATGGAACGCTCGGCGTCGGAGACGACCACGACCGCATAAATCATCGCGAGGCCGAGCAGGGTGAACGCGAGGTAGCTCGGAATATTTGCCGCGGTAGACGCAAAGATAGTTTCAGAAATGCTCGCGGGTACGCGTGCGAGGATGCCCGCAAGAATGATGAGCGACACGCCGTTCCCGATGCCGAATTCGGTCACGAGCTCGCCGAGCCACATGAGGAGCAGGGAGCCGGCGGCAATGAGCGCGATGTTTGCGACAAGCGCCACTGAACCCAGCTGCGCGATGACTCCCTGGCTCTGGAGCAGGAACAGGAAGCCGATGCCCTGCAAGATGGCGATGGGGATGGTCAGGAGGCGGCTCCACTCGATGAACTTCGCGCGGCCCGCTTCCCCTTCCTCGAAGTACGCAGCCTTCACCTGCGGGAAGATGATGGTGCCGAGCTGCATGATGATGGAGGCGGTGATGTAAGGGCCGACGCCGAGCATTACGATCGAAAGGCGCGCGAGCCCGCCGCCCGAGAAAATATTCAGGAGGCCGAAGAATTGGTTATTTGCAAAGAAAGATGCGAGTGCATTCTTGTCGACGCCCGGAATGGGAATGGAAGCGAGGAGGCGGAAGAGCGCGAGCGCGCCAACAAGGAAGAGGATGCGGAAACGAATTTCAGGATCGCCGAAGGCGAGGTTGAGTTTGCGGATGAAGGAATTAAGCATGGACCAATGTCCCGCCCGCCTTAGTGAGCGCGGCAAGCGCGGTAGTAGAAAGTGTACACCCGCTGACGACGAGCGCTTTCGTAAGGGTGCCCGTACCGAGGATCTTCACGACCGGCGCACGCCCTTTCGCACGGCGCACGACGCCGCGCGCGAGCAAGGTCGCCGGCGAGACGGTCTCGCCGGCCTTGTAGTTCAATTCGAGCGCATCGAGATTCACCGCGGAAACCGCGATGCGGTTCGTTCGGACCGTGCGCGCGCGGTTCTTGCCGTGGCCGCGGCGCTTCGGAAGTTTCTTGATGAGGTCGCGCACTTCCGGACGGATCTTGTGCCCGGCGCGCGCGGTCTGCCCTTTCCCGCCGCGGCCCGAGGTCTTGCCGCGCTTGCCGCCGCGCCCGACGGGCGGATTCTTTTTGTTCTTGGTGCGCGGAGCGAATGAATGGAGCTGCATACAAAAATGATTACGCCGAGCGGAGCTTCTTGAGCGCCGCGACCGTCGCGCGCGCCATCGTAAGCTTGTTCTTGGAGCGGCTGTGGATCTTGGTCACGACGTCGGTCACGCCCGCGAGGTCAAGCACGGTGCGCACCGCCGAACCGGCGACGAGGCCGCGGCCCTTCGAGGGAATGATCTCGACCGTGGACGACGAGTACTTCATCAACACCTGGTGCGGAATGGAGCCGGAGGCGGTGCGCGGAACGGTGAAGAGATGCTTCTTGGCGTCGCGGGTCGCTTTATCGATGGCGAGCGCCGTATCGACGCCCTTGCCGAGGCCCACGCCGACGCGCCCCTTCTTGTCGCCGATGACGACCACGAGGCTGAAATTGAAGCGGCGGCCGCCCGCCATCACGCGCGCCACGCGCCGCGCATCGATGGTCACCTGTTCGAACTCGCCGCGCTCGCGCGGCGGGCGGTTTCCGCGGCCGCCGGGGCGCGAACTCCGGCCGCGGATCGCTCCGCGGCCGCCGCCGCGCGGCGCTGCTGCCGCAACCGGTGCAGTTTCGACAGGAGTCACCTCCGCCACCGTCTCCGGCACGGCCTCTATGTCCTGTATGATCTCTGGTTCAATCGGTGTCGTCATAGTATTTAAAAAGCGAGACCTCCCTCCCGTGCGGCATCCGCGAGCGCCTTGACCTGTCCGCCGTAACGGTAGCCGCCGCGGTCGAAGACGGCCGCCGTGATACCGGATGCCTTCGCTTTCTTCGCGATCGCCGCACCGACCTCCTTGGCCTGCACCGATTGCGAACCTTTGAATTCGCGGCCGTGCGCGGCGGCGAGCGTCCTGCCGGCTACGTCGTCAATGAGCTGCGCCGAGACGAAGCGGTTGCTCCGATACACGGCGAGCCGCGGGCGCTCCGCGGTGCCGGAGATAGCCGCACGCACGCGCGCATGGCGGCGCTTGCGGAGTTCGGCGTTGGATGTCGGTTTGTGGTTCATACCCTATTAGACGGCCTTCTTGCCCTGCTTGCGGCGGATGACTTCGCCGTCGTAGCGGATGCCCTTGCCGAGGTACGGCTCCGGCGGCTTCACGCGGCGGATGTTCGCGGCGAATTGCCCGACCGACTCCTTGTTGATGCTCTCGAGCTTCATCACGTTCTTCTCGGCCGTTGCGGTGACGTCCTCCGGAATCGCGAGCGGCACCGTGTGCGAGAAGCCGACGGTGAGCACCACGTCCTTCCCTTTGACTTCCATCTTATAGCCGACGCCGTCGAGAATGAGCTTCTTCGTGTACGGCGCCTCGACGCCTTGGATCATATTCTTCACGTGCGAGGCGAACGTGCCGGTGAGCGCTTTGGCGAGGCGCGAACGGTCCTTCGGCGTGACCATCACGCCTTCCGGACCGACGACGACCTCGACCGACGGGTGCACGTGCTTCGTGAGCGTCCCTTTTGCACCCTTTACGGTCAGCTGGCCTCCGACGATCGAGACATCGGCTTTTCCTACGGCTATTGGCTTTTTGGCGAGACGGCTCATATGAACATCATTACCAGATCTCGAAGAGATCCTCTCCGCCGGTATGATTCTTCCGCGCCTCGGCATCGGTGATGATACCGAGCGAGGACGAAAGGATGCGCGCGCCGGTGCCGCCTTTCACTTTGTGCGCGGCGGTGTAGGGGGCGTAGAGCCGGCGGCCAGGCTTGCTGATGCGCTTCACGCCGCGCAGTTTCGGAACGCCGCGGTCGTCATACGCGAGCGCGACGACCACCTCTTTTTTTATTTCGCTCTCGCCCTTCGCTTTCACGTCGACCTGCGAAACGAACCCGAGCTCTTTGAGCTTCCGTGCAATGGTAAGCAGGTGCGCCGAATACGGTACCGACACGTGCGCCTTGCCGATGGCCGCGGCATTCTGCAGGCGGATGATGAAATCGCCGACGCGGTCAGTTACCATGATGCTTTCTTTACGCCCGGGATCTTCCCTTCGCGCGCGAGCTCGCGGAATTGGATGCGGGAGAGGCCGAACGTGCGCATATAGCCGCGGCTGCGGCCAGTGATCGCACAACGATTCTTCAGCCGGACGGGCGAAGAATTTCTCGGGAGCTTCTGCAGGCCTTCAGAGTCGCCGGCCAGCTTCAACGCCGCACGCTTCACTGCGTACTTTGTGACGAGTTTCGTCTTTTTGACGAGCCGTGCGAGCTGGGATTTCTTTGCCATGAAAAAATAAAGCTCCGAAGAGCGTGCAGGTACTGTATCAAATAGCACCTACGCCGTCAAACCTGCTCGGGACCGGAGTTTCTCGGTATTCCCGTGCGAGAGCATGCCTCGATATGAGGCGATGGTGGCCACTTTTGGCTCCCCGCAAGCGCCCTCAGCATTTTCCTTTTGGTCGTCGTCCGGAGCACACGATGGTCGGGGAAATGCACCCAACCTAAGAAATCGACACCGGAAGTAGACGTTGAAATCGAGACTTTGTCCGGATGCAATTGCAGTTTCAGCTTGTCATGTAGAAACACTACGATATATCGTAGTGTTTCTACTAGATGCATCCGGTCGCGCGAGAGAACAAGAAAATCGTCAGCGTAGCGGATGTAGTATTTGGCTTTGAGCGCGTGCTTCGCGAACTGGTCTAATTCGTTCATATAGATGTTCACGAGAAGTTGACTGGTAAGATTGCCCAGCGGCAGGCCTTTTCCTGTTGTACCGGAATCGAAACTGCGAACGATGTTTTCGATGAGCGCACGGATACGGTTATCTGGGATATACCCTTCGACGATGCTTAATAGGATTTGCTGATCGATAGATGCAAAGAACTTACGTATATCGCATTTCAATACCCAACATGTGCGGGTGTCGTTCTGCGAGACGCGACGGGCAAAAGTCTGGAAACGATTCATCGCCTTGTGTGTTCCCTTCCCGAGGCGACAAGAATACGAGTCAGCGATGAACGTCTTATCGAAGAACGGATATAGTTTGCGATACAGCGCGTGGTGCACAAGCCGGTCGCACACGCTCGCCTTGTGGATGTCGCGCGGTTTGGGATCTGCAATTCTGAAATGATGATAGCCGCCATGCTGGTATGCGTCTGCCGCAAGTTCTTGGTGCAAATCTAAGACATTTTGCATCAAGTGCCGTTCAAATTCCTGCACATCAGTGCGTTTTCGTTTCCCCCGTACGAATTCGCGCCACGCCTCGAGCAAATTCTCGACCGAGATGATACTCTCATACGCAAGACCCCATGAGTAACCCCCCCCCCGACGAAACTTCTGCCTGTTCTTGAGAGATTGAAGTGTGCATACCTGCTGTGGTACGGATATTATCAGACACTCCCAAAAACACATCGCCACACGCTCGGCGGGAAAGCAGACGCGTTGTTCGTCGAAACGATTGAGGCGATCGCTTCAGCCACTTTCCTTTCTAAAAGTGAGAAGCAGCCGTGGGTGCGGCTCGCTATCCGCAAACTCGATACATTGAAAATACTGCTATTGGTACTCTGGGAGACCAAATCGCTTGATACGAAAAAATACGCCGCGCTCTCCCTCCCTCTTGAAGAGGTCGGCAGGATGCTCGGCGGCTGGAACGGGCAGTTGACGAGACAAAACTCAACCCCGCGCGAGCGGGGCGAGAAATGAAGAAAGTTGCGTGAAGCAGGAAGGCAAACGCGCCATTGTCATTCCACTGGTTGTCGGGATGATCCCAATTGCTGTTGAGCCATCGCCCGTCGTCGTTGCGGTTAGCGTTGAGCACGTTTGGATTGCCGTCGGCATCGGTGATATGTGCGCTCGCTCATCCGTACCACTGCCCGTAGAATATTCTCCGGGCTGAATCGTATGCGCCATCGAAATGGGCCAAGCGAGCACACCAAGTATCTTCATTTTGAAGTGTCTTCGTACATCCTCCACCTGCAACCGTAATCGCAAATGTTCTCAACGTACGGATACTGGATTCGGTAGCGGGAAACCATAATCGCCCGCATATGCACCTACTACCGCCACTATCATACCAAAATGAAAGCCCCGCATTCGCGAAATTCGCAAATGCGGGACAAAGGGTTGAGGATCAGAGGACAAGTCCTAACATCCGAAGCGGCAAGTGCTAACTTGCGTGAAGCAGGAAGGCAAACGCGCCAAAGCCATACCACTGGAGGACGGGACGACCCCAACCGCTGCTGAGCCACCGCCCGCCGCCGCTGCGGCTAGCGTCGAGCACGCTCGGATTGCCGACGGCAACGGTGATTGGCTCATGGAGAGCGGCAATGTATCCGAACCCCATTTCTTCAATCTGCCTGTCAGAGACCGTCTCGCGAATGCGCGGGACGATGCCGGCAAGCGGCTTGCCGTAGCCGAACTTCTCCGCTTCCGCACGCAAGTTGCTCGTCGTGCGGTTTGAATCACGAGCAATATGCTTGCCCGGCAGAAGGACGATTCTGTACTTCTGTCCTGCGACGAGGTGGTGCTTGGCGTCGTAGCCGTCATCCCTCTCGCTTGTGAGCATCTGTCTCGCGTAATCGCCCACGCGATAGTCGGCGGATTGAAGCCGCTCGATTTCTTCGGCGCCGGTGAGATGAAGGCCGGTGATCGTGAAGACCATATGGCCGTGCTCATTGCGCTCGAAGGTTGCCGGCGGGACAGACTCGATAGAAGGCAGGCCTTCCTTGAGCTGCGCTTTGAAACGCGCGTGCCACGCTTCGCCCGCAGGATTGTCCGCAGCCATCGCGCTTGCGATTTTGGCGAGTACATCCATACGGTTTTGAGGAACGCCAACCGCGGCGCGAACAACCGAACCCAGCATATCTTTTGACATGACTTTCTCCTTGTGGAGCATGCTGTACGGCAAAACAAAGCGGGATGCTTCCGTTTGCCACAGCGGGAAAAAGTCCAGAAATGGACTACTTTCTGCTATGGCAAACCTTCATTATCAAGGTTCTTACCTCCATATATTATACACACAAGCACATTTTCGTCAAGTCGATTAAAAACCGCGGCGACCTTTCGGCCGCCGCGGTTTTTCGTACGAAATTATTTCTTTGCTTCAACGATAAGCGGGAGCCCGAGGTGGCGGAAGAACGCCTCGGCCGGCGCTCCTCCATTTCAACCTCGTATCCTCTCGCATTGGTTATCCCCATTTGTCTGCTATAGCAGTATTATTGGGATACCTGATTTAGTATGCTGTAGGTATGAAAACGAAGAAACCCGTTGAGGCGGGAGCGAGGAAGAAGCGGCAGAAACGTGACTTGCGTAACGCTGCTCTGTTGGCCATCGGAACCGCCGGCTTTATCGCGGTCGCGGCCGTTGCTCCTAACATGTTCCAGATACTCGGTAGAACCGGAGTCCTCGCCCGTCTTAAATATCGGAATAAGGGCATCCTCGCACGGCTGAAGCAGAAGGGCGAGATTGAATTTGAGGAACGCGATGGGAAGCGCTATGTACGGCTCACGGAGCGAGGCGAAGAAGCGCTCGCTTTCGGACAGCAGAAGTTGCAGCTCGCTAATTCAAGACCGCGCAAATGGGACCGCCGCTATCGGCTGGTTATGTTCGATGTACCCGAAAAACGCAAGAAAATCAGAGAACGTCTGCGCTTCCACATGCAGGAGGTCGGGTTCCTCCGTGTCCAAGACAGTGCGTGGCTCTATCCTTATGACTGCGAGGAATTCATGGCTCTTCTTAAGGCCGACCTGCATATCGGCAAGGACGTGCTGTATGCGGTTGTAGAGGAAATAGAGAATGACGGGTGGATCCGCAAGCATTTCGACCTTCCTTCCGACTAACTCCGCTTCCCTCCCGATTATCCCAATTTATCTGCTATAGCAGTATTATTGGGATACATTCATTTGTAGATTGATGAGAGTTGGACAAAGAATAGCCCCGCTTTCGCGGGGCTATTCTTTTTTGTTACCGAAATTATTTCTTCGGGGCTTCAACGATGAGCGGGAACCCGAGGTGGCGGAAGAATGCCTCGGCTTCGGCCTTCGATTTCGCGGTAGTGACCACGGTAATAGCAAGACCGAACACGTCCTTCAAGTCCTCGTCCGAGGTCTCTGGGAAGATGGTGTTTTCCTTGATGCCGATAGTGATATTGCCCATATCATCAATCGCCGTCGCTCGGAGCCCGCGGAAGTCGCGGGTACGCGGAAGCGCGATATGGATGACTTTGTCCACAAAGTCGAACATCCGCGCGCCGCGGAGCGTTACCTGGAGGCCAACGGTATCGCCCTCGCGCACCTTGAAGGAGGCGATGGAGAGCTTCGCGGCGCGCGGGGCCGCCTTCTGTCCCGTGATGCGGGCGAGGCGCTCGCTGATGAGTTCAATCTGCTTTTTGTCGCGCTTCT
Source organism: Patescibacteria group bacterium (assembly GCA_018968865.1). The sequence continues at coordinate 8,441 of JAGWZP010000017.1, forward strand.
TCCCGACGCCCGAAGAGACGATGACCTTCAGAATACGCGGACCCTGCATCGGGCTCGTATAGCCGAACGCTTCTTTGAGCGCGAGGTAGGCTTCCTGCTGGCGTTGTTTGGTGATGGACATATGCAATTATTTACTCACGCCGCTGGCTGGTTTCTTTACGCTCTTCGCCTTGGCCGGTGCATCAAGCGCGGACTGCAGCTTCGGCGACGAAACGAGCGCGACGTTCGACGCGTCGACGGCGCGCGGACGCTCAATGATGCGACCGACTTGGTCGGAGCGGCTCTTGAGGCTGCGCTTGTAAAGCGCAACGCCCTCCACGACGACCGAATTCAGCTTCGGGAACGCGCGCAGAACAACACCGGACTTGCCTTTGTCCTTTCCCGTGATCACTTTGACCTTGTCTCCTTTTTTAATATGCATACAACAATGATTACACGACCTCCGGCGCCAAGGAGACGATGTTGTGCCAGCCCATCTCGGAGAGTTCGCGTGGCACGGGACCGAAGATGCGGTTCCCTTTCGGTCCCATTTCCTTGCCTTGTTTCTCGATGAGCACGACCGCGTTCTCGTCAAAGCGGATGTAGGAGCCGTCCTTGCGGCCGAAGGGCTTCACCTGGCGCACGACGACCGCGCGAAAGATGTCCTTCTTCTTCACCGCCTTCCTTGGCTGGGCAGTCTGGATGGAGACGACGACCACGTCCCCGATCTCGGCATAGCGGCGCTTGCTGCCGCCGAGCACCTTGAAGATCCTCGCGACCGTGCCGCCGGAATTGTCAGCTACCGTAACGATGGATTGAGGTTGCAACATATTAGTTGTTCTCGCCCGCCGCAGAAATAGTCTTTGTCGGGTCGATGGCGAACCGCTTCAGTTTTGAAATCGGACGGGTCGCGACGATGGTGACCGTGTCGCCCACCTGCACCGTATTGCCGGGGTCATGCGCGAGATATTTCTTGGAGCGCACGAAGTACTTCTTGTACTTCGCATTCTTCACGTAGCGGTCGACTTTGACCGTGGCCGTGTCTTTCATCAGTGTCTTCACGACGACGCCGACAAAGGATTGGGGACGGATAATTTTGTGTTCCATAATATATTATGCGGTTTTAGCCATGCGCACGTGCTGTTCGGTAAGCACGCGGGCGATCTTCGCGCGGAGCTTCTTCGGCATGTTCGAGTCCTTCGCGCGCGCGCCGGCGGCCGAAAAGCGCTCGGTGCGGAGCTCCGCGCGCGTATCAGCAAGGAGCTTCGACAGCTCCGCGTCGGTTTTTTTAGTCATGTGTTCTTTTTTTGTCATAGCAGTAGTGGAACGCAGTGATTAATGGCGCGCCACGATGGTCGTCTTGACCGGCAGTTTCATGCCCGCCTGCCGCAGGTGCGCGCGGGCGATGGTCTCGGGCACGCCGTCCATCTCGAACAGAATCCTTCCCGGGCGCACCTGGAAGACATAGTGCTTCGGGTCGCCTTTGCCGCTTCCCATGCCCACCTCCGCCGGCTTGGCCGTCACCGGGCGGTCCGGGAAGATGCGGATCCAGAGCTTGCCCGTCTTCGCGGTCGCGCGCGTGAGCACTTTGCGCGCCGACTCGATCTGATTGCTCGTGACGCGCGCGGGTGTGAGCGCCTTGAGTCCGAAAGAGCCGAAGGCGAGCACGATGCCGCGCGTATCCGGGCGGTTCAAATTCTTCTCGGAGAGGCGCTGGGTCTGCCACTTGCGGTGTTTTACTTTTTTGGGAAACAACATATGTAACGGTTAGCCGCGAGCGCCCGCTTCGGGCATCGCTACTTTCGTCTTCTTGTCCTGATAGACATTGCCGCGGTAAATCCACACCTTGATGCCGATGACGCCGTACGGCAAGTACGCCTGCTCGTGCGCGAAATCGATGTCGGCGCGGAACGTCTGGAGCGGAATGCGGCCTTTCTTCGCTTCCTCCTTGCGGCTCATTTCCGCGCCGCCGAGCCGCCCTGACAGCGCGATGCGGACGCCTTCGACCTCGCGCACCGCGATGACTTTCTCGACCGTCTGCTTGAGCACGCGGCGGAACGGCATGCGTTTCTCCAGGCCCTCGGCGATCATATAGGCGACGACCGCAGCGTCCGTTTCCGGCTGGCGCACTTCGACGATATCAAATTTGACTTGTTTCCCGGCAGGCAGCGCGTTTCGCGACGCTTTGCGCACGACGGCGGTCAGTTCGGCGCGCAGTTTTGCGGCGTTCTCGCCGGAACGGCCGATGACGAGGCCGGGGCGCGCGGTCGAGAGAACGACGCGCAGTTCGCTCTCCGAACGCTCTATCTCGATGCCGCTCGTGTAGGTGCCGCGCAGTTTTTTCGTAAGATACCGGCGTATCGTTTCATCAACTTTGATGTTCTCGCGGTAGCTCTTCTTGTCGCTCGTAAACCAGCGGCTCTTCCAGTCTCGGATGATGCCGAGGCGGTGTGCGTACGGATGGACGGTGTGCGTCATACAAATTATGCGAGGGTCACTTTCACGCGGCTCTTGCGGCGGCGGATCGCCGAGGCGCGGCCGAACGCGCGCGGCATGTACTTCTTCAGCATGCCGGCGCTCTCGACGACGATGGACTGCACCTTGAGCGCTTCCACATCGGCGCCTTTATTTTTTGCGTTCGCGGCCGCGCTCTTGATGAGCTTCGCGAGCGGCTCCGCGGCGCGGCGCGGGAGGAACTCGAGCGCGGCGAGCGCCTCTGCCACCTTCTTCCCTTTCATGAGGTCAGCCACAAGGCGGACCTTGCGCGGCGTCTGGTTATAGCTCTGGAGAATTGCTTTTGTCATAGGAAATTATTTCTTGGCCGGAGCGGCTGCCGGGGATTCTTTCGCCGCCTTCGCCGAAGCGATCTCGGCTTCCTGTTTCTTCATCTCCATTTCCTTCTGCATCTTGCCGCCGTGGCGGAGGAACTTCTTGGTCGGCGAGAATTCGCCGAGGCGGTGCCCCACCATTTCCTCGGACACGAGGACCTCAATATGCGACTTGCCGTTGTGGACGCCGAAGGTGAACCCGACCATTTCGGGGCTTATCTGGCTCCGGCGCGCCCACGTGTTAATCACCCCGGCAGAGGCCGGTTTCTTGAGAGCGACCTTCTTCAGGAGCTTCACGTCCACGAAGGGTCCTTTCTTGAGGGAACGAGACATAAATGAATGAAAAATCCGCTGCACGCGGTACTTAGAACATACAGGAAGCCACTCTAGGAGTCAACTGTACCGCTCCAAAACACCCTCATAAATCCTAATCCGTTCCGGAAACTTGACATATCGTGTATTTGACGCAAATTCATAACCCATGGCCATCTGCCGCAACCATGAGGTACACTAACGGTATATGCGGAGGAATACAGCGCTCGGTATCGTACTTATTCTCGCTGTCATCGCCGGCATCATCCTCTATGCCGCGCTCCGGCCCGAGCCGGCACGGGCGCCGGGAACAAGTATCACTCTTCCCGCAACCGGCTATACCGAGCACGCGAAGTATTACGACATCAATGCCAACTACGCATCGAGCACTCCCCTCCTCCAAAGCGCCGGCCCGCTCGCCGACGCGACCGCCCGCTCGCTCATGCTCGGATTCGTGCGCGATACCATCCAGACGTTCAAAAATGAGGGCAATTTCGATACTCTCTCCAGCACTGACATCAAAATGATGGGTTTTGATCAGGGGCGCAAAGAAAAGTTGCAGATAGCCTACCTCATCGCTTCGTCAGCGCACACCGTCTCCTACATCTTCACCATCTATGAGGATACGCTCGGCGCGCACGGCAATGCGTTCTTCAAAACCTTTACCTTCAATACAAAAACAGGCGCCGCACTCGGTTTGAATGATGTCTTCTCGTCAAGCGCGTATCTCGACACGCTCTCCTCAATAAGCCGCGCACAGCTCCCGAGCATCATCGGCGACGGCGCCGATACAGCGTTTATCAAGGGCGGTACGACGCCCGAAGCAAAGAATTTCGAGAATTTCTTCTTTGATAACAACCAGTTCGTCATCCTCTTCGCTCCGTACGCGGTCGCTCCCTACTCTGCGGGCCCGCAGACGCTCCGCATCCCGGTCTCGGAACTCTCCGGCGTCCTGAAACCGGCGTATCCGTAATTATATTTTCGGTAAGTAATAGGATGTGGCATTCGCGATAAGCGAAAACGTGAGCGCCATAGGCCACGACAGTTTCCCAATATACCGATACAACATAGCCTCAACAAGAAAAGCAAACCCTTCGCCGCAGTACACAACCATAGGCGCTGAGTACCAAAATATAGTCGGGAACACGAACCAAACGTACGGGATTGTGAGTATCGTCCCGAATACGGCGATAAGCGCGATCCTTCGATCTTTCTTAGAAAGAATGGCCAGCCCAAATACCACAAGGCCCTCAATCGTTATGGAGACGAGAAGTGCGGTTAGGAACTGGTGGACGTAATCAAGCATGGCCTACAGCCATCGGAACCACGAGAGAATAATACCAATCACGCGGGAGAAGAATCCCGTATTTGCTCCCAGCGTCTGCGCTACTGTGCTGGAAGCATTCTCGGAAGGCGTGGTTGTACCCCGTCTGCCGAATGTATCGCCGAAGAGAAGAGCGGCAGTGACGTTCTTATCAACATTCGTCACGGTACGTACTGTTCCGTCATCGAGTCCGTACACGCTCTTGTCCCACTTGAGGACGAGCTTGCCGTTCTCTTTGGTATACATCCAATAATTCTTGACCGATTTGAGAGGACTGGTCGGCGGAACGACGAAACAGGTCTCCAGGTCCCAGTGCCCGCACCCAACACCAGTTACTTGCAGATCCGCGCTCGTTAAAAGATTCGAGCTTGTCTCGACATCAACATATTGGGATTCAATCAGCTCCCACTTCGGAGCGTGTATATACGGCGCATATCTCATGCTATCCAGGGTCGCCATACCATACACATCACCGCCGTATCTCCCCCTTTTTTGGAAAGAGTCCGGGTTCGCAAGTTCCCAGGCAACTTCGGAATTATTTGATCCGCCAATGGCGTCTAATTCGGATTTGTTCAGAACGTATATGCCGACCTGCGGGAAATTACCTTCCGAGAAGGATTCGCCTATGCTAGCGAATTTACCCTTAAGTAGCGGTGAAAAGAATTTCTTGTCGAAAACGGCGAATGATAAGGGTCCTTCTTTGAAAATATCCTTTCCGTACCAGTCAGTAGAGCTCAGGGTTCCGTCATCGATAGCTGTGGAACTGGCCATTATATGCAGGTCTTCAGAATACTTTGCGTCTGAGCTGCAGCCGTCTATGTCCGCACGTGGTGCCGTGCAGGCGGGTTCGTGCCATCCCAAGAAGTAGTCCTTTATCAAGGCCGAGTCGAGGGAAACAACCGTCGTCGTCGTCACGCTTTTGCAGGTGCCCCGGATATGTTGCGGGTCTACCTGGTATGGAGTGTCGTTGAAAGCGTTTGGGTCTTCAAAACAATATGGCCCGGCATAACTGTCGGCAAACGAGACATGCGGGAGAGAAAACGCAAGTAAAGCGAGCGCGAACAGGAATTTGTTCATATACGGTAAGCGTAGCACAAAGCCGGTGCCCCACGTGGGGCACCGGCTTTTCTGTGACAAATTACCCCTTTCTCTTTTTGCCGACCCCCAACACTCGCGGACGAGTGACGGGGCATGCTTTGCGGCTTATCCTTTTCGCTTCTTGCCCACCTTTCTACGACTCACAATAAACACGTTTGAATATTTCTTGGGGATCCTTGTCTTCTGGCCCTTGCCGGTGGGCTTGCCCCACTTGCTCTTGGCGCGGCGGAGACCGCGGCCCTGCTTGCCTTCGCCGCCGCCGTGCGGATGGTCAACCGGGTTCATCGCGGTACCGCGCACCGTCGGGCGGATGCCCATCCAGCGAGAGCGGCCGGCCTTGCCGATGACGACGAGGTTGTATTCCTCGTTGCCGACGGCGCCGACCGAGGCCCAGGAGAGGTCGGAGATCTTACGAATCTCAGTGGACGGGAGCTTCACCTGCGCGTAGCCCGCGTCGTGCGCGACCACTTCGGCATAATTGCCGGCGGAGCGCACCAGCGAGGCGCCTGCGAGCGGAGCGATTTCAATGTTGTAGACGAAGGTGCCGACGGGAATTTTCCCGAGCGGGAGGCGATTGCCCGCAGTCAATGGCGCATTCTCGGAAACGATGAAGGTAGAGCCAACCTTCACCTCTTTCGGGAGGATGACGTAGCGGCGCGCGCCGTCCTTGTAGAGCGCGAGGCCGATGAACGCAGAGCGGAACGGGTCATATTCCACCGTCTCTATCTTCGCCGGGATATTCTTCTTGTCGTATTTGAAATCCACGTCGCGGAAGCGCTTCTTGTGCCCGCCGCCTTGGTGGCGCGTGGTGATGCGCCCGAACGCGTTCCGGCCGCCCTGGCTGTTCTTCTTTTTGAGCAAGGGCTTGTGCGGCGCGTCGCCGGAGAGCAGCTGCTTGTACGGCAGCGTGGTCATGTGGCGGCGGCTCTTGGAGGTCGGTTTGTAGGTTTTCATATTTGTTTATGCAAATTGAATGCTGTCGCCCGCGTTCAGGTAGACGTAGGCCTTGCGGCGCGCGGCGCGCGTACCGACACCGCGCTTCGTGCGCATCGCTTTGCGTTTCGCGGGGAGATTTACGATGCGGATTTTGCGCGGCTCCACGTTATAAATTTCCTTAATGGCGCCCGCGATGGCGGCCTTCGTCGCACGCGTGGAGACTGCGAAGGTGTACACGCCCTTTTCGGTGACGATGAGCGCTTTCTCGGAGAACCACGGCGCGCGGATGATCTCGTGCGCGATGCCGCCCTTGCTCGGCGCCGTGCGCGCGCGATGCTTCAGGACGACGTTGTCCTTCTTCTCCTTCTTTTCTTTCTTTGCGGTGCCGAAGAGTGCCATACAAAATTATTTAGTCGCGCGTGCGGAGAGCATCTTGAACGCCGCTTCCGGATTCTCGATGACGAGGTACTTGTGCGCCATCACATCGACCGGATTCAGGTTGCGCAGCTCCTCGGTCTGCACACTTCCGAAATTGTGGAAGCTCTTTATCGTATTCGCCTCGTATGAGGAGAGCGCAAGCAGGGCGGCGTTCTTCTTCTTCGTCGCGAGCGTCGCGGCGCCCGAGCCCTTCGCGAGCGCGGCAAGCGTTGTCTTCGCCATCGCCGACTTCGGCGCCGCAAAGGTGAACTTGTCCACGAGGATAAGCTCGCCGTCCTTCGCTTTGCGCGAGAGCACCGAGAGCAAGGCGCCGAGGCGCATCTTCTTGTTGATCTTCTCGCTGTAGTCGCGCGTTGAACGCGGACCGAACGTGATGCCGCCGTGGCGCCAGATCGGGGAGCGGCTGGAGCTGTGGCGCGCCTGGCCGGTGCCCTTCTGCTTCCACGGCTTCTTGCCGCCGCCCGAGACCTCGGAACGGTCCTTCGTGTGTGCGCGGTTCTGGCGCAGGTTCGCCTGCATCGCGGTCGTCACCTGGTGCACGAGGTCAGTGCGCCACGGCTGGCCGAAGAGCGCTTCGGGAAGCTGTATTGCGCCGACCTTCTTCCCCTCCATAGAGAAGATGGCCGCCTCAATCGGAGCGTGTTCGATTTTTTCTTTCTTCATAACTTTTTTTGCGGTAGCCATAGTATTGAAATTATGCGGAGACTACCTCGAGCAGGGTGCCGCGGCGGCCCGGCACGGCGCCGCTTACGATAATCTCGCCCGC
>JAGWZP010000032.1 GCA_018968865.1 Patescibacteria group bacterium
CCCGAGGATCGGCCGCTCCTCGTCTGCAAGCCGCGGCGCATCGAGAGCTGGCGCGTCTTCAAGATCATGTCGGAGTTCGTCGAGGGCTTCGACGTGATCCGCCGCTACTCGCTTGCCGCTACGTTCTTCGGCTCGGCGCGCGCGACCTTCGGCGACGAGGTGTATCAGCACGCGACCGATTTGGCGGGTCGGCTCGCGAAGCAGGGCTTCGCCGTCATCACCGGCGGCTCTTCGGGGATCATGCAGGCGGCCAACCGGGGCGCTTTCGAGGCCGGGGGCGAGAGCGTAGGCCTCAACATCAACCTGAAGGATCCCCAGTCCTACAATCCGTACCTCACCGAGCGCTTCGGCTTCGACCACTTCTTCGTGCGCAAGGTGATGCTCACCTACGCCTCCGAGGTATATGTCTACTTCCCGGGCGGATACGGCACGCTCGACGAATTCTTCGAGATCATCACGCTCGTGCAGACGGGCAAGATCCGCAAGATCCCGCTCGTCCTCTTCGGCAAGGAGTACTGGACTCCGCTCGTCGAATTCCTCAAGAACAAGGTCTATCAGGACCACAAGGCGATCGACGAGGGCGATCTCGACCTCTTCCACCTCGTCGACTCCGTCGACGAAGCCTACGACTACATCGTCAAGCACGTGAGCTGTTAAATACGCGCAACGCTCCGCGTCGCGGGGCAGGGAAGTGCCGGATAAAAGAAGAGCGGCGCGGATTTCTCCGCGCCGCCAAGTGCAACCGCTACTATTCCCGCAGCTCCCCGAGCTTCTGAAGTGCCACGAGCCGGTGATAGAGCCCGTTTTGCCGCAAGAGCTGTTCGTGCGTCCCGATTTCGGCGATAGCGCCATGGTCGAGAACGCAGATGCGGTCGGCCTCGCGGATGGTCGAGAGGCGGTGCGCGATCGCCACGATGGTGATGTGACGGTCACGCCGCAGCTCTTCGATGAAGCGCTGCACCACCCGTTCGCTCTCCGAATCGAGGCTCGAGGTCGCCTCGTCGAGAACGAGTACCTCGGCGCCTGCGAGAAGAGCGATATAGGCGCGCGCGATGCCGACTCGCTGACGCTCGCCGCCCGAGAGCCGGACGCCGCGTTCGCCCACCTCCGTCGCGAGTCCGTCAGGAAAGCGCTTTGCGTCCCGGACGACCTCTTCGAGACAGGCGGCCTCGATCGCACGCGCGACGGAGGCTTCGCTCGCCTCCGGCGCTGCGTACACGATATTCTCGCGTATCGTGCCGTCGAATATCTCGACATCCTGCGGCACGTAGGCGAAACGCCTGCGGTACCAGTCGCGATCGACAGCGCGGATGTCCGTGCCGTCGACCGTGACCGCGCCCTCGGTCGGGTCGTAGGACCGCAAGAGGAGCGAGACGAGCGAGCTTTTGCCCGATCCGCTCTTGCCGACCAGAGCGAGCATCTCACCCGGTTCAATCGAGAGGTCGAACTGATCGAAGACCGGCTCGGTCTTGCCGGCGTATCGGAGCATAACCTGTTCGAAGGCTAGCGCCCCAGTCTGGATTTGCGGTTCAACACCTTGTGCCAAGTTCGCTACGCCAACCGGTTCGTTGAGGAGAGTGTGCAGGCGCTCCGCGGCAACCAGGTTATGCATCATCCTGTTATAGACATGAATGATCTGCCACAGGCATTGGATAGTACCGCTTCCGGCAATAGCGATATAGGCGACAGTTCCGAGCGAACTCCACCCTACATAGACGAAGTAGAGCCCGGTCACGATAGTCAAGGCAAGCGAGAGTCCGATGAGGAGCTCCATGCCGAAGAACCAACGCTGCATGTGCAGAGCAATTGTCGTGCTGCGTTCACGCAGACCTTCTCGTATCTGCGCGTGCCGCGCCTCTTCTCGCTTCTCTGCGACGAAGGCTTGTACAGTCCGAACGTTGATGATCGACTGGCAGAAGAGGCCGACCGATTCTTCGGTCACACGCTCGAGCTTTCCCCATTGGGGGAGGTAGACTTCGCACGACTTTAGATTTATCCATATCGCCACTGCAATAGGAAGTGCGAAGATGAGTCCCAGCCGCCAGTCGAAAGCAAGCACGATGGCCGTATTTGCCGCAAGATAGACGAGGGCAGGCAAGAGTCCCCAGAACATCTCGCCGAGCATGTTGATGAGCCGTTCGACTCCTCGGCTGACCTTAGCGATTTTCCTCCCTGTGTTCTCACGTTCATGGTATCCGACCGGGAGCGCGAGGAGTTTCTCCTGCGCTAGGGTCGGCCACCAGTTTTCGAGGTTGATTCGAAGCATACCCCGCCGCTTGCGGCGGGAACCTTGGAGGAAAGCCTGAAAACCCTCGGTTTTCAGATACACTGTGCGCATGGGCGTCGTCCGGAGCCATCACTGCGCATACGACGCCCACTATCACCTCGTCTTTCCGGTCAAATATCGCAAAGCGCTCCTGGACGCACGAACGAGCGCCGCAATTCTGGAAATCGCCAAGGAGATCGAGGAGCGGTATGCGGTCACGTTTGAGAAGATAGGCACCGACGGCGACCACGTCCACCTGCTCTGCTCGTTCCACCCGAAGTACGCAGGCGGCCAGGTGGTCGGCATGTTCAAAAGCATCACGGCACGCGAACTATTCAGGCGATTTCCTGAATTGCGCAAACAACTGTGGGGCGGCGAGTTCTGGAGCGACGGCTACTATTTAAATACGGTCTCCGAGCGCGGCAACTGGAAGACGGTCGAACGATACGTCGCCAACCAAGGAAAGACGAGGGAGCAGCCCCTCCAGCTCACCCTCTGGCACTAAGCCCATGCATCACGGCATACCCCGTCCGCTTGCGGCGGGGTTTTTGATTGC
>JAGWZP010000033.1 GCA_018968865.1 Patescibacteria group bacterium
GGACAAATACTTCGCGTGGCGCACGGCGATGTACAACGCGCAGGACCAGGAAGGGGACCAGGGCTTCGGCAACGCCGCATCCATTGATAAGCTTGACGCGACTATCGCCGGCATTGATGCGGCAAAGGTCGCAGCCGACGTGAAGGCGAACAAGGCCGCATATGACGCGGCAATGGAGGCCGACAAGGCCGAGGCGGGCAAGGTCGGCGTGAACGCGACGCCGTCGTTCGTCATCGGCACCCAGATGATTGCGGGCGCGTACCCGTACCCAACTTTCAAGGCGGCGATAGACGCGGCGCTGAAATAGCCGCAGTTCAACAGGCGGCACTAACGCGCAACCGGCTGTGCCGGTTGCGCGTTACTATTAGGTGTATGACCGGGCTTATCTCGCGTGCATTTGCGCTCTGGATGCCGTTTCTAGTCGCCATTACGGGGTTCTTCCTTTTTGCGGTGTGGGCGGTACAGCAGAATTACCGGCAGTCGCTGAACGACCCACAGGTACAGATGGCGGAGGACGCCGCCGCTTCGCTCGCGGCAAATTACCTACCTGCCGCGGTTGTCCCGCGCACGAATCCGCAATCGGCCGGCGCCCCGTCTATAGAAATGTCCACAAGTCTTGCACCATGGATCACCGTCTACGACGCCTCCGGCACTCCGCTTGAATCGTCGGCGACGCTTGATGGTGCGCCGCCGCAACTCCCGCAGGGCGTGTTTGACCGGGGTACGTGGAAACGCGTATACGCCGAATGGGGCATCGCGCTCTCCGTTCCCGCGAACGAGACCCGTTTCTCGTGGCAGCCGCGGCCGGGCGTGCGGCAGGCGGTGGTGCTGGTGCAGTTCCAGGCGCCGCATGGCACGGGCTATGTTGCCGCCGGCCGCAATACGCGCGAAGTGGAGAATCGCGAGGCGACCCTCATTCACGGCGCCGCGCTCCTCTTTGGCGCCACCTCGCTCGCCACCCTCGCCGCCATTGTCATCCTCCTTGCTCTCGGCTGGCTCTGATTGGTGTATCATTTCCGGATGACCGTCCTCCTCATCGCGCTCGCCGCGTCAGTCGCCACCTTCATCGGTGGGTCGTTCGCATTGCGGTTCCGCGACAAGTTACATTTGATACTCGGTTTTTCTGCCGGTGCGGTCGCGGGCGTCGCGCTCTTCGACCTCTTACCCGAGGCCATCGACCTCGGCACGAAGTATCACTCCGCCGCGACAGTGGCGCTCTTCATCGCACTCGGACTCTTCGGGTACCTCATTCTGGACCGGCTTATTCTCCTGCATACGCACGAAGAGGATGACGAAGCGAACGCGCCGCGCGGATTCTTCGGCGCGCTCACGCTCTCGGCGCACAGCTTCCTCGACGGCATCGCCATCGGCGTCGGCTTCCAGGCCTCCGTCGTTGTCGGCGTCGTCGTGACCGCCGCGGTGCTGACCCACGATTTCTCGGACGGCATCAATACCGTGAATCTCGTGCTCCGAAACGGCGGGGGATGGCGTCGCGCGTTCGGATGGCTTCTGGTCGACGCGGCGGCGCCGGTTGCCGGCGCCGCCTCTACGCTCTTTTTCTTCATTCCCGAATCAGCCATCGGACTCGTGCTCGCGGTTTTTGTGGGTTCATTCCTCTACCTCTCGGCGAGCGACCTTATCCCCGAGAGCCATCACCGGCACCCGCGTGCGCTCACGACCGTCATGACCCTCCTCGGTGCATTGGTGCTCTACGCCGTCGTGCATTTGGTATAATCCTCCTATGAAACTATTTTTCCATTGGCTTATCGCCGCACTGGCCATCGGCATCGCCGCGTACATCGTGCCGGGCGTTTCCATCACGCTTCCCGGCGCGCTCATCGCCGCAGTCGTTCTCGGTGCGCTCAATCTCTTTATCCGCCCCATTCTCATTGTTCTGACGCTCCCGATCAATATTCTGACGCTCGGCCTCTTCTCGGTCGTCATCAATGCCGCCTTGGTGATGCTCGCGTCGGCTCTCGTGCCGGGATTTGTCGTGGCCGGATTCTGGACGGCGCTCCTCTTCGCTCTTGCGCTTTCAATCATCAATTGGGTCTTCCATCTTTGGAATCATGATTGATCCGGAGCTCGCCGAAAAACTTGACGAGATAGGTGCGAAAGCGGAGCGGGCGTACCGCGCCGCCGAAACGGTGCGTAAATATCTTTTCTGGACGGGCATCGTCACCGTCGCACTCATCGTGCTCCCGCTCGTCGGCCTCATGTTCGTAGTCCCGCAATTCATCAGCTCCTATACGACGTCCCTGCAAGGAGTCGGCCTTTAGACCGCGCGCTTGCCGCGCGCGAGATTGATGAGGATGGGAAGGAAAGAAATGACGACGATGACAAGCGAGAGCGGGAGGATGTAGTGTTCGCTGTTCGGGATGAGCGAGCCGAGGAAATAGCCGAACACAATCATCCCCGCCCCCCAGAGGAATCCGCCGATCATGTTGTAGGAGAGGAATTTCCTATACGTCATGGAGCCGATGCCGGCGAGAATAGGCGCAATCGTGCGTATGATGGGCACGAAGCGCGCGAGCACGACCGCGCGCCCGCCGTATGTCTGGTAAAAGCGCTCAGTGCGCCTCAAGTATTCTTGCTTGAAAAAGAACGAATCTTTGCGCCTGAAGAGCGGAGTGCCGACATTCGCGCCGAACCAATAGCCGACCGAATCGCCGAGTATCGCGCTCACGACGACAAAGAAGGTGAGCGGGCCTATAGCGAGGAAGCCGCCGGCGGAAAGGAG
>JAGWZP010000018.1 GCA_018968865.1 Patescibacteria group bacterium
TTCGTAGCCTTCGCGGCGCATGTTCTCGAGGAGCACGGCGATGTGGAGCTCGCCGCGACCGGACACGAGGAAGGCGTCCGCACTCCCGAAATCCACCTTGAGCCCGACGTTCACTTCCAATTCTTTCTCCAGTCGGTCGCGTATCTGGCGGCTCGTAACGTACTTCCCCTCCCGTCCCGCGAACGGCGAGTTGTTCACGAGGAAGTTGAGCGCGATCGTCGGCTCGTCCACAGCGATGGCCGGAAGCGGTGCGGCGTTCTCGTTCGTCGTCACCGTCTCGCCGATGTAGATGTCGGGCAGGCCGGCGATGAGCGCGATGTCGCCCGCGCTCGCCTCCGGCGTCTCCACGCGCTCCAGCCCCTTGAACGTGAAAATCTTGGTGGTGCGGCCGGTGCGCGTCGTGCCGTCCGGCTTCTTGATGAACACCTGCTGGTTCGGGCGCACGGTACCCTCGTAGATGCGGCCCACCGCGAGGCGTCCCATGAAATTGTCATAGGCGAGATTGAACGGCTGGAGCAAGAGCGGCGCGTCGGCGGATGCGGTCGCGTTCGCCGCCGGCACTTTCTCCAGGATGAGGTCCAGGAGCGCGGAGAGGTCCATGCCCGCCTTCGCGTCGCCCATGGTGAGGTCGTCCGGATTGAGCGATGCGCGGCCGTCGCGCCCGATGGCGTACACGACCGGGAAATCGCACTGCTCGTCGCTCGCGCCGAGCTCCATGAAGAGTTCCAGCACCTGGTCGTGCGAGCGCGCCGGGTCGGCGGCCGGCTTATCAATTTTATTCAAAACGACGATGGGCTTCAGTCCGAGCTCGAGCGATTTCTTGAGCACGAAGCGCGTCTGCGGCATCGGCCCCTCCTGCGCGTCCACAATGAGGAGCACGGAATCAATGGAGCGGAGCACGCGCTCCACTTCAGAGCCGAAGTCCGCGTGGCCGGGCGTGTCCACGATGTTGATCTTCGTGCCCTTGTATTCCACCGCCGCGTTCTTGGCGTAGATGGTGATGCCGCGCTCGCGTTCAAGCGCATTCGTGTCCATGGTCGTGCCTTCTTTCGCCGCGCCCGTCTGCTTGAGGATGGCGTCAGTGAGCGCGGTCTTCCCATGATCCACATGGGCTATGATTGCAATATTTCTAATCTCCATATGAATAGTGTAGCGATGCCTGCCCCGTAGCAAACGAGGCTTGTGCGAGTTTCGCTATGGGGTTTCTGATTTCCATAAAATAAGTAAGCTTCCTCCCTGCGCTCGCTCGCAAATGAGAATAGGAATTCTCACTTGATTCGCTTCGCTTGGTAGTAAAAAACGCCCGTGGGCGGTCAGTTCAATATACAACACTAATGTATATAATGCAAAACAAAAGCCCAGTGGGTACTGGGCTTTTTATTGGTTTGATTGCGAGAATTAACGCGATCGGGCAAGCTGGTGCCGTTTAACCAGGTTGTAAAGCTCATCCAACGCTTCCGTGCCCAAGATAACCGAGCCCGTCTGAGAGAAACCGTTATGGCTGGGCTGAAGGAATCTCCATTTCTTCGGCTTTTTGTAATCGCGATGAAAGAACAGAATATCTCTGTTTTCCTTTTCTGACTCCGGCATATGTGGGTAATATCCCGACACACACAGAAAATCACCTTGTACCGCACAATGACTGTCCTCGGGAGAACCTTTTTCTCCCGTGAGAAAGGCGTAGAAAGCAAACTTCGAATCGTTGACGGTTCTTACGAGGTTTGACTCGTCTATCCTGATACAGCCGAGTAACACCTCTCCGCTATGACACCCTCTCCGTGGGTCATTCATCCCAATGATCTGGTAGAACATCTTCCACCTCCGTTGTTAAAAACCAATCTGGAGAGTACGACAATAACGTCCCGAGTGCAACAGCTCACCCGTTCAGAACCAGAACGAGGCGAGAGCGGCCACGCCCGAGACTGCCATGAAGCCGACGGTCACCCAGCCAATCGCGGCCGTAAACGGACGATTCGCGTGTTCGCCCATGAGATTTTTATTCCCCGAAAGGCGCAGGACGAAGAAGAGAATAATGGGCGCGATGACGCCGTTTGCGACCGCGGCGTAGATAAGCGCCTTGATGGGGTCCAGATGGACGAAGTTCGCGGCGATGCCGATGAGCATGGAAACGATGATGACGCCGTAGAATGCGTACGCCTGCTTCAGCTTGCGGTAGAGGCCGTACTGCCACCCGAAGCTTTCTGCGAGCGCGTACGCGGACGAACCCGCAAGCACGGGCACAGCCAAGAGGCCGGTGCCGACGATGCCGAGTGCAAAGAGGAAGAACGCGGATTCACCGAAGGGCCGCAGTGCAAGAGCGGCTTGGTCCGCCGTTGCAATATCCGTGATGCCGTGCGCGTAGAGCGTACCGGCGCATGCGGCGAAGATGAAGAACGTGATGAGGTTGGAGAAGAGCATCCCGCTCCACACGTCGGTGCGCATGCGGCGGAGCGCGGTTCCGTTCACCTGCTCGCGGCGCGCCTCTACCGTCTCCTCGCCCTTGAGTATCCGCTCCTCCACTTCCTGAGAGGTCTGCCAGAAGAAGAGGTAGGGCGAAATCGTGGTCCCGAGCACGGCGCAAACGAGGAGGATTTGGTCCTTGGAGAAGGTCATCGAGGGGACCAGCGTGTGGTGGAGCACGTCGCCCCAATCGAGCCCGACCGAGAACGCGACGACGGCGTAGGAGAGGAGCGCGAGCGCGAGATACTTCAGATACTTCGCGTAGCGCGCATACGTCGTGAATATTTGGAGCAGGAGACTCGCGAGCGCGAAGACGATGACGAGGAGTTCCGCGCTCATGTTCGGCAGGAGGAGCCGCGTGCCTGCAGCCATCGCGCCGAGGTCGGCGGCGATGTTGAGCACGTTCGCAAAAAAAAGAAGCGCCGTGACGGCGTAGAGCGCTGTGACGGAATAATGCCGGCGGATATTCGCCGCGAGCCCCTGCCCGCTCACGATGCCGATCCGCGCGCACATCTCCTGCACCGTCGCCATGAACGGATACGTGAAGAGCGCGGTCCAAATGAGTTGGAGGCCGTACTGCGCGCCCGCCTGGGAGTAGGTGGCGATGCCGGACGGGTCGTCGTCGGCGGCGCCGGTGGTGAGTCCGGGACCGAGCGTATCCCAGTATTCCTCCGCAAGCTTGAAGGGTCGCTTGCTGATGAGGACTTTCTCTTCTTTCCGAATGAGCTCAATGCCTTCTTCCAACACTTCCGCGGGGACCTCAAACACCTCCTCAAACTCTTTCTGAAACGGGTGTCGCTCCTCCGTGGTCATGGTGCCCCTATCATACCCTCACGCGCCCCGCATGAGGCGCGGGAATCCCCAACTCACTTCTCCAGATCCAGGATCTCGTCAATGCGTATCTGCGCGACGAACTCCGGCACGTGGGAGACGAGTACCAGCGCGCCCGCGTACTGGTCGAGCGCCGAAGCTATGACGGGCAAATGGCGAAAATTGATGTGATTCGTCGGCTCGTCCAGAATCAAGAGCCCGGGGCGCTCGAGCACAAGCGAAGCGAACGCGACCAGTCCTTTCTGCCCTTCGGAAAGAGACCCAATCTTCGTATGGATGGTGTCGCCGGTGATGAGAAATCCGGCGGCGATGGTGCGGAGCTTCTCCTCATCCGGCCGGCCCATCGCGTGGCGCAAGGCTTCGAGCACCGTCTGGTCAAAATCAAGCGTGGAAAAATCCTGCCGGTAGTAGCCGACCTTCACGCCTTCGGCGATCGTCGCGCCTTCTGCAACGCCGCGCGCGACGGCCTCCAGCAGGGTGGTCTTGCCGATGCCGTTCGGGCCGCGCAGAAGCAGATGCTGATTTTTGCGGAGCGCGATGTTCGCTTTCTTCGTAACCGGCTTCCCTTTCGCGTTCTGCACGGTGTAGGAGGAGAGCGCGAGCACGGTGCCGCTCAAATGCTCCTGTGCGGGAATGGTGAACGGCCGGATGGTTTTGTCCTCCCTGCGCACGTCCACCTTCGCCTCTTCCATCTCTTCCACCTCGGTGCGCATCTTCTTCGCAACGAGGCGCATCTTCCCGCCCTTCTGCGCGAAGAAGTTCGCCTTGTCCTTGTTCTCCTGGATTTTCTTTTCCAGCTGCGCGTTTGTGCGGTTCTCCTTCTCAATGCGCGCGAGGATGTCGCGCTGGACGTCGTGATAATTCCCAGGATACTGCTCAATTTTTCTTGTGAACACATCCAGGTACAGCACGCCGGTGGTAAACGCGTTGAGGAATTCCGCATCGTGCGAAATGACGACGCAGGTGCCGGAATACTCCGAGAGGAATGCAGTGAGGTGCCGAATGCCGGCCGTGTCCAGATTGTTCGTCGGCTCGTCAAGGAGCAGCAGGTCGGGGTCCTGGATGAGCGCCGAGGCGAGGAGGAGGCGCGCCTGCTGACCGCCCGAGAAGCTCTTCACGGTGCGGTCGTGCACCTTGATATGCCCCTTCAAATTCACCACCTCCAGCACCGCGTCTATCTTCGGGTCAATGTCGTATACCTTTGTATCAAAATAGGATTGGAAGAAGTCGCGCACGGAAAGCTCCATTTTCTCGCGCGGTATCACCTGCGCGGCGAGCGCGACCTTCATCCCGTGAGAAATGTGTACCGCACCGCTCTCGGGTGTGAGTTCGCCGGTCATGAGCGAAAAGAGCGTGGACTTCCCCGCGCCGTTCTGGCCCATCACCGCCATCTTCATCCCGCGGCGCAGCGCAAAGTCCACCTCATCCAGAATGGGTTTGTTGTGGCCGTATTCAAACGACACGCCTTCAAAGCGTATGACGCTCTCTTCTTTTGCCATCAGCCCACCTTACTATCAAACGAGCGAATCACAAAACATGTCTTCATGTATTTGTGTGAGCGAGTGTATGGAGAAAGCCGACTCTGCGACTTACTTCGCATTAAAATGGAAAGAATGTATAGTGTCCGCATGCAGAAACCTGTCGCACAGCCCGCAGAGGAGTACCCAATGCGCATCAATAAATACCTCGCGCACGAGGGTATTGCGACGCGCCGGGGCGCCGATGAGCTCATCGCCCGCGGGAAGGTGCTGGTGAACAACCGCATCGCTGTCATCGGCGAGAAAGTGAATAAAGGCGATGTGGTAGAACTGCGCGGCAAGAGTTCCGCAAAGAAGTTTGTATACTACGCCTACAACAAGCCGGTCGGCGTCATCACCCATTCGCCCCAGCCCGGCGAGAAGGATATCAAGCAGAGCGTTGCGCTTGCACCGGACGTGTTCCCTATCGGCCGGCTTGATAAAGATTCAAACGGCCTCATCATCCTCACGAACGACGGCCGCGTGACCGACCGCCTGCTTGCTCCGGGCTATGACCATGACAAAGAGTATCGTGTGCGCACCGCCGAGCCCTTACGCGACAGCTTCAAGAAGACGATGGAAGCAGGCGTGGACATCGAAGGGTACCGCACGAAGCCCTGCACGGTGCGCAAAACAGGTCCGAAGAGCTTCACCATCACGCTTACCGAGGGCAAGAAGCATCAGATCCGCCGGATGGTCTCGGCGATGCATAACACGGTCGTGGAGCTGGAACGCACGCGCATACTCAATATACGTTTGGATAATCTCGCATCAGGCACGTGGCGCGCGATCGAAGGCGACGAACTCGCCACCTTCCTCGCCCGCATCGGCATGAAATAAAAAGGACATCGCAAGTCCTTTTTTATTGGAATTTGATTTGGAAGTTGTACATGCCCATCGCGCAGAGGCCTTGGAGCGTACCTTGCGCCTTTTCCGCAGAAATCGCGATGTCCTCGGTTCCCGACGATTGAAGGAATTTCTGATATGACAGTTTCGGGATGACCAGACTCGCCGAACAATCAAAGGTGTTATTCGTCGTCACCCGCAAGACAGTGGGCACGCCGGCCTTCGCCACCACGACGCGCGGCGAGTAGCCGCCCTTCGCAGTGATATCAATAATCTGCTTTCCATCGACCATCACGGCCGTGGGCGCGGTAACGGTCCCGCTCTCTCCGGAAGGTTTCAAGGACACCGACCAGAACGCGAGCCCTATAAGAGCGGCACTGACGACGAGCGAGATGGCGGTTGCTTTATGCATATCAGAAGTTGAACAGCGGATTGATAATGCCGGCCGTCGCGAGCGCATTCGTCCCGTTCAGCACGGCGAGCGCGATGACGATGAGGCCGGCGGTCTTGAAGAAAATGCCTTTCCACGGTTTGTGCGCGATGTTGAGCGTGCCGAAGGAGAGGAGCGCAAGCATCGGGAAGGTCCCGAGCGCGAAGACGAGCATCGTGAGCGCGCCCTGCATGAAGTTGCCGGTGGAGAGCGCATAGAGTTGCATAGACTGCGTGAATCCGCACGGCAAAAAGAACGTCCCGATGCCGACCAACGCCGGCGCGAGATAATGGTCGCGCCTGCTTCCGTCTACAATATGCTTTGAGAATCGCGTCGGGAGCGTGAACTGCAGTCGTTTCGTGAAGTGGAACACGTCGAGCAGGTTGACGCCGAGGATGAGCATCACGAGCGCAACCGCAAGGCTGAGCACAATATTCGCGGTAAGTCCGAGGTGGAGCGAATTTCCGATGAGGCCGACCACGCCGCCGAGAATAAAGAACCCGCCGAGCCGCCCGGCATGGAAGAGCGCCTGCGTCCGCCACGTGCCGCCCTCCTTCGCCGAACTCGCCGAGAGCGAGAGCACCAGCCCGCCGACGATCGCGAGACAGGACGAGACGGAGGCGATGAGCCCGATGATAAATGCCGTCCCGTAACTCACGTTCGAAGACGTAATAAGATTCGTGAGTCCCATTTTTTGTAGCAAGAGAAACCCCGCGATGAGCGCCAGCGCGATCGGGAGCGCGTAGGCGAAATCACCCCACCCCGCCGCATGCGCGCTCTTTTCTACTGAAATCGTGTAGCCATGGCCGTGCACCAATTTTGTAAGCTCGGCGGCTATCTCTTCAAGCGTACCCACAAATTCGCCCGTTACGGTGACCTGCGCACCCGAAAGCGACACGCGTACACTCTCCACATTGGGAAGTTCTTTGAACGTTTCTTCAATAAGCACCGTGCACGCTTTACAGTGCATCCCGGTTACATGAAAAGTGTAGGTTGTCATATTGTTTTTGTTTTAAGGCGGAGCGAATTCCCCACGACCGATACGCTGGAGAGCGCCATCGCGAATCCGGCAAAGACCGGCGAGAGGAGCCAGCCGAAGAGCGGATAGAATATGCCCGTTGCAAGCGGGATGCCGACGATGTTATAGGCAAACGCCCAGAATAAGTTCTGCTTGATGCCGCGCATGGTGAGCTTTGAGAGCCGGACGGCCTTTACGAGCTTGCTCAGGTCGCCGTGGAGAAGCGTAATGCCCGCGCTTTCGATGGCGACATCGGTGCCCGTCGCCATCGCGATGCCCACATCGGAGCGCGCGAGCGCCGGCGCATCGTTGATGCCGTCGCCCGCCATCGCGACTATCTTTCCCTCTGCCTGGAGCTTTTTAATCGCATCCAATTTATCCTGCGGCATCACTTCGGCCACGACCTCATCGATGCCGGCCTGTTTCGCGATGAAGTCCGCCGTCTGCGCATGGTCGCCGGTGAGCATCACGACCCGTACCCCGAGTTTGTGGAGATTCGTGACGGCCTCCTTCGCTTCCGGTTTGATCGCGTCGGCGACCATGGCGACCGCGAGCGCTTTCCCGCCTGCGATGAGGAACACCGGCGTCTTCCCCTCCGCAGTATCCTTCTCTATAGATTCAAACGATGCTCCGAGCTCGGTTGCGAGACGTGCACTCCCGACATGGTATTTCACCCCGCCCACCGTACCCACGAGTCCTTTCCCTTTAATCGCTTCGAATCCTTCCACCGGCAGAAGCGTGATATGTTTCTCCTGCGCATAGGAGACGACGGCATGCGAGATCGGGTGATCCGATTTGTTATCAATCGATGCGAGAACCGCGATAAGGTCGGTGTCGCTCCTGTCGGAAAGATTCTTGAACGAGATCAGTTCCGGCTTCCCTTTCGTAATCGTGCCGGTCTTATCCACGACAACCGTGGTCACCTTGTGCAACATTTCCAGCGTACTCGCATCCTTGATGAGGATGCCTTCCTTCGCACCTTTGCCGACGCCGACGATGATGGCGGTCGGCGTCGCGAGGCCCAAAGCGCACGGGCACGCGATGACGAGCACGCCCACAAACGACACGAGCCCGTACGAGAGCGCTTCCGCAAATCCGAGCGGCCCCGCGCCGATAAATAGCCAGAGCCCCAGCGCTCCGAAGGCGATGGCGAGCACGACCGGCACGAACACGCTGGATATCTTGTCCGCGAGCGCCTGTATCGGCGCCCTGCTCCCCTGCGCGTCTTCAACCATCTTGATGATGTGCGCGAGCAAAGTTTCGGAGCCGACTTTCGTCGCTTTAAAGGTGAATGAACCCGTGGTATTCAGGGTCCCCGCAACGACCGCATCGCCGGCATGTTTCTCTACCGGTACCGGCTCGCCCGAGACCATTGACTCGTCCACGAACGACGATCCTTCGGTGAGAATGCCGTCCACGGGAATTTTCCCCGCCGGCTTCACGATGAGCAGGTCGCCGTGGACGACTTGGTCAATCGGTATCTCCACTTCCCTCCCATCGCGGAGCACGAGCGCGGTCTTCGCTTGGAGCGTCAGCAATTTTTCTATCGCATCGCCGGTCTTCAACTTCGCCCGCGCCTCCAAGTATTTCCCGAGGGTGATGAAGGCGATGACGATGATCGCCACATCGAAGTAGGTAACATCTACATTGAGGTACGGGCGCAGCGCTTCGCGAAATACCGTGACGATAACGCTGTAGAGGAATGCCGCGGACGTGCCGATGCCGATGAGCGTATCCATATTCGCCGTGCCGTAGCGCAGGAACCGGTAGAAGCCGATAAGGTACGGCTTGCCGACCACAAACAGCGCATAGGTCGCCATAAGCGCGAGAAGAATATTGAAAGAATCATTCCACCTTTGCGGCACAGCAGGCACCCAGCCGAATTCCGCAAGAATGTTCCACGCCATGATGATGATAGCGACAGCCGCCATCGGCATGACGGTGACGATCGTGGTCTTCATGCTCGCAAGCTCGGCAACTTTCTCCGCTTTGGATTGATTAAGACCGAGGTGCGCTTTGTGTTCGTCTTCTGACATACCCATTTGTGCCGCTGTCGGCATAACAAGCGAGTACCCGAGCGGTCCGATGGTTTTTGAAAGATGCTCTACGCTCGTCTTCGTTTCGTCATATGAAATTTTTGCCGTCTCGGTCCCGGGATTTACTTCAACGGAATGCACGCCGTCTATTTTCCTTACTGATTTCTCTATGATGCTCGCGCACGATGCACAGTGCATGCCCCGTACCTGATAGCGCGCTTCCATACTATTTTCGCTTCAGGTTATAGACCTTCAGTATCTCGGCGATAGCCGTGCGCTCCTTGCCCTTCTTCATCTGGTGCACGACGCACGTGCCGAGGTGGTCCTTCATCAGCGCATCCTCCACGCCGGAGAGCGCCTGCTTCACCGCCGACGTCTGGGTGATGACGTCGATGCAATAGGTGCCTTTCTCGAGCATGTCCTGGAGCCCGCGCACCTGGCCCTCCACGATCTTGAGCCGCCGTATCAGTTTCGCGGTTGCCGGTTTCATGCCCCGAGCATACCCCTAGGGGGTATGCTCGTCAAGCTGGGTATAACTCACGGTGCGCTGATCTGCTCGCTTGCATCGCCGAAGTTGCCTGCGTTGTCAAAAACGCGCAGGTACACGGTGTGCTTCTCGCCGCTGAAGAACGGCACGAAGAGCTGGGACAAGGTTGGGAACCACATCCCGTTATCGAATCGCACGTAGAAATTCTTCTGAACGCCGCTCATATCGTCTTCCGCACTGAAGGTGAGGCGTACGAGCTCGCCGCTTCCGGTCTTCACCGCACTGCTCTTGATGATCGGCGCGGGCGGCGGCGTCGCGTCCACCATGATCTTGAAATGCGATACCGGTCCCCAGTGTTCGTTCGCATCCCTGTCGCGAATATGGAAATAGTAGACGCCGTCCCGATCGACGATCGTGTTCAGATAATTGCCCGTCGTAGAAGCTTCACCCTCGCCGGGCGTAACATCGGGGGTCTGATTCAGCGCGTAGTAGTACGTGCCGCCGGAAAGGACGGGCCACGACAGTTGGATGTTCTTATTCCGGTACCAGCGGTTGCTGTTCGGGTGGTCGGGAGAGAATACCGGTATCGTATCTTTGATATTCAGTGTGGTCAGCCCCTGGCGCGTCACCTCATAAAAAGCGTTCGTGACCGAGCGCAGGACATTCGTCTCGAAACCGTCGGCGGCGAGGACTTGTGTGCTATCGACGAACTTGAGCGAGACGCCTCCTTCGACGAGCGGCAGTACGGAGAGCGCCGCCACCGTTCCTTGCGGCTGGTAGAATCCGGGACTGATATTCTGCGTGACGCAATTTATTTTTACGATACCGGCTTTGCTGTCGACGGTCTTCTCCAGGACGCCGTCGGGACTGCAGACCGAGTTGGTGGTCAGGACATCAAGCACCTTGAGCTTCGCAGGGTCGTACTGTATCGTCGCGCGCACATCATTGATCGCTTCGCCGCCGGTGAGGAGCTGTATCGCGACACTCGTCTTTACGAGCGGATGGATAGTCTGCGATTCCGGCTGGAAACTGAGCGTCGAGTTATAGATGGGGTACGAAGGGTTTTTCAGTTCCGTCGCGACAAGATCGAGCCGTATGATATCTGCGACATACGTCCCGGCAAATATGGCGATGACAAGCAGAACAACAAGATTCGGATGCCGCTTCTCGCGATGGAAAGTGCTGAAGCGGGACAAGAACCAATACGCAACGAGGAACAGAAGGGTGATGAGGCTGGCGAGGAGGAGACAGCGCTCAACGTGGCTGACCGAGAGGAGGACGATCGCGCCGCCGGGACTGATATTTCTGTCCAGACCGGGGAAGACGATATTACGGGCGTAGTAATATTTGCCGTTTATCTTTAATTCGTTCTCCAGTTGCGGCATTTGGTACGTAACGAGATCGGAGCCGGGAGAGAAAAGGACTCCGAGCAAGCGGTTCGTTTCTGGGTCATCGAGACTGGAACCTATGAGGCCCGCTCTGGTGGTGTAGAAAAGGACATGCGAATTTTCGTCCAGATATTTCTGCTGTATTTTATCCGCATAGTTGTTATTGATGATATCGCCCAAAATGAGCGCACCGATGCTCTTGCCGTCTTCAAGGATGAGCGAGCCGCTCGTCGGGACAAGCGGATTATTGACCCCGCGGATGACCGCCGTCACCGTCTCGCCTGTCGCTATCTTGGGTCCCTGAATGGTGGTCTGGAAGACGTTATCGCCTATTTGCCCCGGCAAGTGCGACCGAGCGAGTACGAAACCGTCTTTGTCGGTCACGACGATGAAATCCAACCCTCTCCTCAGCGCTTCAGATTGCGCGATGGAGAGGAGCTTGGCCGAGTCTCCGCTCTTCAGGGCGTCGTTGAGGACTTTTGAGGCGATGATCTCCTCCCTCTGCTGGGAAAGATAACTCAATTCTTGAGCGGTAATGGTGTCGATTTTGGCCACCTGGTCTTTGATCAGGAAGGCGCTCACCTTATTCAAGTAGAGTGCGGGAAAAGAGAGTAGCGTCACGAATACCGCAACACTTATCGCTACGGCGGCGAGTTCTCTGCGGTACGAGTGGAAAAAGGTCAGGATCCGCTTGTACATATCAATTCATTCGGCGGCATTCACCATGATTGCCACCACAGTATAACAGTCTTTGCCGCACCCGTTCGTCATCACGTGGAGATCCGGCCGCCGAGTTGACAGATGCTCTGCGGAGGGCTTAACTGCCGGGAGGAACATAACCGCAAGGAGACGAGCATGAACACTGCTGAAGAAGCGTTATGGCTGTTCGTCTGCCCATCCTGTGCGCTTCGGCATGCCGGGATCACCTGCGCAGACGGTTCTGAAAGTCGGGAGTTCGCGACTATCGACAGGGGTTTGGAGGAGATGGCGAAACTTGCGATAGCGGGAAAGATCTCCACGAGTGACGCGTTTCGATTAACGGGGGAGATTATGGCGAGCGGATTGGAGCCCGAAGATGCCGAACTGGACGAGATCTTCGATGCGATGCTGAGAGATGAGGAAGAATTTCACAAGCAAGCGCGCGAAGCACAACGTCAGAAATGGGAAAACGACGTTCACAACAGGAATCCGCGGCGCGAGGCTCGCGGCAGAAGGACATTGCACTGAATCGATGCACATTAGGAAAGCCCGCGCTTCGCGCGGACTTCTTTTTTACTTGGCGACCGGGTCGCCAAGTGATTGTTCGGTCGTTCGGGCAGAAATCAACCGACGTAGAAGAGGTAGATGCCGGCGACGATAGCGATGACGCCGTAAGTGCTCACGGTATCAAGGAGCTTCTTGGTGACCATCTTCTCTAGCATTTCGGGGAAGAAGATATAGGCGAGGCCCTTGATGAGGACGAGCCACACGAGCACGGTGACGAGCGAGCCCAGCGCCTTGTTCTGGAGCAGGACGAGCGCCGCGAGGAAGACGAGGATGACGCCGGTCAGGTATACGACGGCCGGATGGCCGAAGAAGTCCTTCAAGAGATGCGGGAGTGTCTTCCCGCGGAAGATGGCGAACAGGCCGCCGACAACCAGATACACACCGAGCACTTTCGCAACAAGTGAAATGTCCATGGTAAATCGCTAATGGCTAATAAGTTTATTTTACCATCCCCTCCCCCAGATAATGCTTCAGCGTATATATCCAATCCGCTTCGCCCGCTGGCTCCTTCTCCTTCTCTGCGAGGAGCCATTCCAGATAGCTCCGATCCGTCTTCACGACATCCTCCAGCTTCTTGCCGTTGTACTTGCCGAAGCGCAGCGTAGTGAAGAGCAAGGGACGCGCCGATATCACGAGCATCGCGTCGAGCGCGGCCTCCTCCGTCCCATGCCGCTCCTTCATTTTGCTCGCGAGCCGTTCGAAGAGCGCTTCGAGCACGAGCACGTCGCCCCATGCATCATGCGCCTCGGCCTCCACGTCGAGATCGAGGAGGTAACGCAGGTATTGGAGCCGATAATTCGGCAGGACGTCGCTCGGGTCGAGCGCATACGCGAGCTTATAGGTGCAGATGGTGTGCCGTGGCGTGATACCCTCGCGCGCGAGCATCGCGAGGTCGAAGGTCGCGTTATGCGCGACGACTATCGTCTCATCATGCTCCAAAAGGTCCTTCAAACTCGAATACTCCGGCGCGGCCGTAAATGCCGGCCGCGCCGCCACCATCCGTTCGGTGATGTGATGTATCGCCATCGATTCTATGGAGATAGGCACCGGCGGCTTGTACGTCGCGTTCACCAAGGGCTCATCCACATACCGCTCCTTCACCGCGAGCTCCACGAGCCGGTCCTTATCGCCATTTCCGGTGGTTTCGGTGTCCAGGAAAAGAATTTTCATGTATTGATATTACCCTTGATTTGAACTGTTGCAATTTTTGCACAGGTTCCCTGCCATTTGAGTTATCCGGAAATTCCGGATAGTTGCATTTTTTGCAACAATTGCAATATGCATTTTTTGCACATTGCTTTTTCATACTGCTATTTTAGCTTAATTCACAATTCTATATTCCATTCTCTATTTTCTATTCTCTCTTCTCTCTTCTCTCTTCTCTATCCTCCCCTGCTCCTGCTTACTGCTCCTCAAATCCCCGTCGTCTCCGTGTCGAGAAAGAGTATCTTCATCCCCATACTTTACCTTATCAAAAACGCTTCGTCCCCGCCCGCGCGCTTCACGCGCGGGCGTTTGATCATGAGATCGGTCCTACTGATGGACCCGGTTCCAGACGAGCGTGGCGAGATAACCGACCATGTAGCCGAAGACGGCCGTCACGACGATGAGCGTCAGCGAGGCCGTCGCGTCGAAGGGCCCGATGACGACATTCAGGTGGATCATGTGCGCCCAGAGGATGAAGTCGTAGAGCATCTGCCCGACACCGGTCGCGACGAGAACCGACCAGACGATGTGCCAGCCCCCGAGCACCGCCCCGAAAAAGAGCCCTCCCTTGTGTGGATTATGCATGGCTTTCGCGTTAGTGAATAACATCCTTATTATACCGCGCGGCGTTACTTCTCGCGCTTGGGGTCGTACCAGACGGCTTCGACGTTGTTGCCATCGGCATCGTAGACGAAGGCTGCGTAGTAGCCGGGGCTGTAGTCGCGGTACCCCGGCGCGCCGTTGTCCCGCGCGCCGGCCGCGAGCGCGGCCTTGTAGAATTTCTGCACCGCCGCCTTCCCGCGCGCGCGGAAGGCGATGTGCGTCGGGACGACCTCTTTCTCTTTGCCGATGATGAAGCTCGTGTGCCCGCCCTCGCGG
>JAGWZP010000034.1 GCA_018968865.1 Patescibacteria group bacterium
GCGATGTGGATCGTCTCGCCGGTGCGAGGGTTGCGGCCTTCGCGAGCGGGGCGTGCCTTCGTCGCGAAGATGCCAAGACCCGCGATCGATACCTCTCCGCCGGACTTGAGGCCGGAAACAATTGAGTCTATGACCGTCTCGACTGCGCGTTCGGCGTCTGCCTTCGTCGTGCCGAGCGTGCTGTGTACCTTGTCTACAATGTCTGCTTTGTTCATGAGAATCTGCTAATTACTAATCCCCACGGCCTTTCTGGAGGTGGGCATGAGAGAAAGTATAGGAAATACGCCTTTTTCTGCAATAGGCTTGCCAAGAGAACGTGGATAGTGTGAAATCAGCGCGTTTATCGAGCGAATTCGACAACACGGTTCTCGCGGATGATGTTCACCTTGATTTCTCCAGGATATTTGAGCTCTGCCTGGATACGCTTCGCGATATCGCGCGCAAGCGTGTGCATAGCAAGGTCAGTGACCTTGCCCGGATTCACGAAGACGCGGATCTCGCGCCCAGCGGCGATGGCGTACACCTTCTCAACACCTTCGAAAGCGCCCGCGAGGCGCTCGAGGTCGCCGAGGCGCTCGAGGTATCGGTCGACAGTATCGCGTCGTGCCCCCGGCCGGCCGGCAGATATTGCGTCGGCGACTTGGACGATGATTGCCTCGGGAGTTTCGTACGGATATTCCTCGTGGTGCGACTGCATCGCCTGGATAATCCGCTTGTCGACGCCGAATTTCTCGAGGATGCGGCGGCCGATCTCGACGTGCGTGCCCTCCACTTCGTGGTCGACCGCCTTGCCGATGTCGTGGAGAAGGGCGCCTGCGCGCGCGACAGCCGCGTCCGCACCGAGCTCGGCGGCGAGCATGCCGGCGACGTGCGCCATCTCAATCGAATGTTGGAGCACGTTCTGGCCGTAGCTCGTACGGAAGTAGAGGCGGCCAAGGAGCGCCACGAGCTTCGGATCAAGCCCGACGACACCGGCTTCGTATGCTGCGGCTTCGCCCTTCTGCTTCATGATCTCCGCGATTTCAACCTTGGTTTTTTCAACCGTTTCTTCTATTTTTGTAGGCTGGATGCGGCCGTCCGCGATGAGCTTCTCAAGCGCAATCTTCGCGACGGCGCGACGAAGCGGGTCGAAAGAAGAGAGCGTGATTTTATCCGGCGCGTCGTCGATAAGGACGTCGACGCCGGTCACGCGCTCAAATGTTTTGATATTGCGACCTTCTTTGCCGATAATTTTTCCTTTGACGTCTTCGGAGGGGAGCGGAACGGAGAGTGACATGACCTCGGCGTTCACCGGGTTCCCGAGGCGATGAATGATCGTCGTCAAAATACCGCGCGCTTTCTCCTCAAGGCGATCGCGGCCGTGCGCCTCAAGCTTCTGGAGACGCAGGAGAATCGCCTCTTCATAAGCGCGCTCGATTTCAGAAAAAAGTTCTTCGCGCGCTTTGTCTTCAGAGAGGTTGGCGACCTTTGCGAGCTCTTTTGAGCGCTCGGCGGAAAGTTGTTCTGCTTCGTCCTTCGCGCGGACGGCTTCTAGCTCGCGAGCCCGCACCCCATCTTCTTTTTCATCGAGATCGCGCTGGCGCGAATCGAGGAACTCTTCGCGAGAGACGAGACGTTCCTCCCTTGCGGTAACTTTCGCTTCACGTTCTTCGATGGGCGCGAGGCGCTCGGTCTCAAGAACGGCGCCCCGATACTCCGCGTCGGCAACGATCTTGGCCGCCTGCTCCTTCGCGCGGAAGAGCTTCTGTCGAGTATCAAGCTCGACCGAACCGCGCTGCGCAAGACCGACGAGCACACGCAGCACATACCCGAGTATGACGCCGCCCACGCCAGAAATGGCGAGGAGGATGAGGATGATATTGATTGACATAAGCCCGTTTCGTTATTTCTGTTCCGCCGTATTGGTGCGAAGCAGATCGAGAGTAAAGGTGAAGGAAAGGCGGCGGAGCTTCCGGGTCAGGCAGACAGCGGGGCGGAATACGAGTACGCTACCATAACCGACGCGCGCCGCGAAGCGGCGCGCGTTTGGCCTTGTATTTAAGGATACTGTTTACGCCTTGTAGACCTGATCGACAAGGCCGTATTTCTTCGCCTCGTCGGCGGTCATGAAGAAGTCACGTTCGACATCCTTCTCGATCTTCTCGAACGACTGCCCGGTGTTCTTCGCGAGGATTCTGTTAAGCCGTTCGCGGAGTTTCAAAATCTGCTTCGCGGTAATCTCGATATCGGTCGCCTGACCCTCGGCGCCGCCGTGCGGTTGATGGATCATCACTTCGGCGTTCGGGAGCGCATACCGCTTGCCCTTGGCACCAGCCGAGAGGATGACGGCGGCGGCTGATGCGGCCATACCGACGCAAACCGTCGAGACCGCGGGCTTCACGTGATTTATCGTGTCCACGATTGCGAGGCCTGCCGTCACGACGCCGCCCGGGGAATTGACGTAGAGCGAGATGTCTTTTTTCGGGTCCTCCGCCTCGAGAAAGAGGAGCTGGGCGATAACGAGGTTCGCCGTATCGTCGTCAATAGGCCCGCCGAGGAAGATAACGCGCTCCTTCAAGAGGCGCGAGTAGATGTCATAGGCGCGTTCGCCGAACTGGCTCTTCTCGATGACCATCGGGACCATCATCGATGCGTGGGGTTGTGTGTGTTTCATAGGATA
>JAGWZP010000019.1 GCA_018968865.1 Patescibacteria group bacterium
AAGATGAGTATCGCGATACCGAGATAGCTACCCGTTTTTATGATAGCGATCGGGTCGAGATTTATACACGCGTAAATGAATTCGAGCATTCGAGTGCAGTATACTGTACGAAATGGAATCAATCCCGACGTTGTCCACGCCCGAAGAGGAGCTCGCGTATTTGCGCGAGCAGGTGGCGCGCAAGGAAGCGGAGCTTACACAACTCGGGAAAGCTCCCGATGACACCGAGCGCGCTCACATCATTTCCGAACAACTGCATGCGCATCATGCCGCGCCGGAGGACGTGCTCGTGCCCGACTATCGCATCAGCGAAGCGACGAAGACGAGCGAAGCGGAAGCCATATTCGCTGAGCTGAATCTTGGCGGGAGCGA
Organism: Patescibacteria group bacterium; assembly: GCA_018968865.1. The sequence continues at coordinate 373 of JAGWZP010000019.1, forward strand.
GGCTGCGGTCAAGAGCTTACAGGCGACCATGGAGGAAAAGGGGATTAAGAACGCGCTTTCGGTAATGGAAAGACTGCACGACCCGCATGTCGCCGATGACTTCCACCGGTACCTCGTGCGCTATATTGCGGCGGGGCTGCTTGCGCCCGGCATCGACGAAAAAACACCGCGCTTCCAGGCGCTCCGGATGACGCTGTACGAAGTCGCGCTCCCCGGGCCGAAACATGCGGCGCCGAACGCGCGCGAGAAGACGCTCAAAGAGCTCATTTCCGGCATGGAGCAGTTCTATGCCGGCCTGCTTTCGGTTGAGAACGCAACGCCGGGCGAACCGCATTACTTCGCGCTCGAGCTCGCGGTTCCTGCGAACAGCCCCGAGCTCCAGTTCTACGCGGCGGTCCCGAACGGCAAGCGCAACCTTTTTGAAAAACAGCTCCTCGCGATATTTCCCGATGCGCATCTCGTCCTCCAACCTGCCGATTACAACGTATTTGCAGAAGGAGGGATTGCGCTCGCCTCCGTCGCGCACTTCGCCGAGAATCCCGCGTTGCCGCTCAAGGACTACACCGATTTCGATTATGACCCGCTGAACGCGATTACTAATGCGTTCGCGAAGATAGAACAGATGGGCGAAGGCGCGGCGCTCCAGATCATCATCGAACCGCGCGCGGAGCGGCACGTGAAGCATTATCGGAAAATTCTCCAGGCGCTCCGCAAGGGAGAGAAGCGCTCAACGGCCTTCAGTACGCCCGAAACCGCCTTCGGCGAAGTGATGCGCGATATCGGCAAAACGCTCTTCTCGAATAAGCCGAAGGACGTGCAGAAGGCGAAAGAGGCTGAGACGCGCCAGATCGAAGCGAATAAGACGCACATCGAGCAGGTGGAAAAGAAGATAGCGGCGCCCATCGTCGGCGCCACGATTCGGCTCGTCGTGTCCTCAAGCAATGCACATAAAGCAGACCAGGTGCTCGGCGAGCTCGAGTCTGCATTCAACCAGTTCGCCAATACGCAAGGGAACAGGCTGGAATTCAAACGCCTGCCGGAAGGCCGGCAGGCGCAAAACGCTTTTGACGAATTTTCTTTCCGCGTTCCCGACGACGCGGCGCTCCCGCTCTCCTTGCGCGAGCTCACGACCATCTACCATTTCCCCCCAACGGGCATCGAGAGCTCGCCGCATCTGAAGCAGGCGCGCTTCACTCACGCCCCCGCGCCCACGGGACTTCCGCAAACGGGTTCACTCCTAGGTGTGAATTTGTATCGGGGAGCTGAAACGCACATCTATCTTGGCCCAGAAGACCGCCTGCGGCATCTCTATATCGTCGGCCAGACCGGTACCGGCAAGACCGGGCTGATGAAGTCGATGATCATCCAGGATATCCAAAAGGGCGAAGGGTGCTGCTTCATCGACCCGCACGGCTCCGACATTTTGGACATTCTCGCCGCCGTGCCGCCGGAACGCTACAAAGATGTCATTTATTTCGACCCCGCCGACCTCTCGCGCCCGTTCGCGCTCAATTTCCTTGAGTACGACATTTCGCGCCCCGAGCAGAAGACCTTCATCGTCAACGAGCTTCTCATGATTTTCAAGCGGCTCTACGGCGACGTGCCTGAGTCTATGGGGCCGGCGTTCGAACAGTACTTCCGCAATGCGACCCAGCTTGTGATGGAAGACCCAAGTTCCGGCTCCACCATCCTCGACATCGCGCGCGTCCTCTCTAACAGCGAGTTCCGCCGCGAGAAACTCGCGAAGAGTCTGAATCCCATCGTAAATCAGTTCTGGAATGAGATTGCCACGAAAGCGGGCGGCGACGCCGCGCTCGAGAATATCGTTCCGTATATCACCAACAAGTTTGACGACTTCACCGCGAACGACTTCATCCGCCCCATCGTCGGCCAGCAGGAGTCCTCGTTCAAGTTCCGTGAGGTGATGGATACGAAAAAGATATTGCTCATCAATCTCTCCAAGGGCCGCCTGGGCGAGAAGAATGCGAACCTGCTCGGCCTCATCATTGTCGGGAAGCTCTTCATGGCGGCGCTCTCACGCGCCGACAATCCACGCGCGCCGTATCCGCCGTTCTACCTGTATATCGACGAGTTCCAGAACGTGACGACCGATTCCATCCCGGGCATCCTCTCGGAGGCGCGCAAATACAAGCTCGCGCTCACCGTGGCGCACCAGTTCTTAAGCCAGATAGAGGAGAAAACGCGCGACGCGGTCTTCGGCAACGTGGGGAACATGGCGGTCTTCCGCGTCGGCGAGGAGGATGCCGAATTTTTCGCGAAGCAGTTCGCGCCGGTCTTTGAGGCGCTGGATTTCGTCAATATTGAGAACCGCAACGCGTACGTGAAAATCCTCGCCGCCGGCATTCCGCAGAAGCCGTTCGATATGGCAACGCCGGATCTGCCGCCGCTGAATCTGGCGCAGACGGATGATCTCATCCACCTCTCGTCGCTGACCTACGGCCGCGACCGTGCTACCGTAGAGACTATGATACGCGAGCGGTATCTCTCGCAGTAATGCCATGACTGAAAAAGGACGAGGACAGATTAATTACCCACCAGGTAAGGATAAAGACGAAGACAAGACGCCAAAAAATGGCGCGATGGCTGAAGCGCTCGGGCGCGCTCGTATAAAGAAAATTGAAGATTTGCTTGCGCACCCTCCCGCGGAGGAGTCGCCGGCTCCGCCGGAAATTCTTCCGGATGTTCCCGCGACTCCGCCTGTCGAAACCGGAGAACCAAAGACGATCCCGCCGGAACTTCAGGCGGTTTTTCGTGAAGTTCCTCCCAAGGTTATGGAGAAATATGCGGGAATTACCGATCCGAAGAAACGCGAGCGCTATGTCGAGAATGTAAGGATAGCGCAACAAAAACAGGCGGAGAGAGAGAGTAGGGAACGAGATAAAAATAAGAAACCGGTCAAACATCGAACGCAAAAACCAAAGACGCAGTCTCCGGAAAAGATTGAGGAAGTGGCGAGGCGGATGAAGGAAGAGACTGCGGAAGAGCTCAGGCGAATGGCAGCCGCACGAACGATAGCTCTCAAACCGTCGGGTGCCGCTCCGGATGCGCCAACGATTAAAATGTCGGTCGACGCAATAAGATCAGACATGGATGGGAAACCGAATCCGGATGAGGATGAAGAATACCCCGCGGTGTGGCGCTATAACCGCGATCGCCGGGGGAATACTGAAGCGCGCGGCGAACCTCCTTCGTCAGGGCCGGAACCTTCATCGACGGAAGCGTGGCAGTGGCCAAAAAGCGAGCGCACTCCCGCGGAAGAGCGCAATTTTTTGCGCAAGCTCATAGAGGGCGCGAAAGAAAAATTTGAATGGTGGAAGAGTTCGAAAGAAGGACTCATACGGCGCAACAAAGAACTGGATGCGCAGGCGGAGAAAATTCCGGGAGTTGAAAAGCTTTTCCGCACATGGGGCGAGACATATAACAAGTTCGGATGGAAAACGAAGCTTGCCGTTGGCGCGGGTCTTGGGCTCGGTGCTGTAGTGACCGCAGGGTCGCTCCCCATGGTTATCCCTCTCTTCGGCATTGCCGCCCAGCGCATCGCAGGACTTTCCACCATGTATCTGAAATTTGAGAAGAATTCGCACGACCAAGCGTGGGGGAGGAATAAGGAATGGGGAAAACAGAAGGCGATGCTTAAGGCCGGGTTCTATACCGTGCTCATGTCGATTGCGATCAAGGAAGCGATTGAATACGCGAGCGAGACGGAGATCGCCAATGCCGCGCAGGCAAAAATTGAGGGATGGCTCGGAAGTATGCTCGGGCACCACGCTACTCCTCCCGCCGGTGCGTCGGAAGCACAGCATCCGGCGGCCGCGGCGCCTCCGGCGCCGCATGCTCCCACCGCTCCCATTGCGCCTGAACATTCGGCAATTGCCGCCGGACATCAAGCGTCCGCAGATGTGCAGGCTTCTGCTCCTGGAATTGATCACTCCGTAGCCGTCTCGAACGCGGGCGGAGCCGCCGCATCCGCGCCGGCGTTCGAGATGCCGACCGTGGGCGCGTCGTCTCACGGCTATGAAGGCATGCTGAAAAATCTTCTCAAGCAGCTGCCCGATACGAAGCCCGACGGCATTCCGGACGGGAGTGATCTTGCAAAGCTATACGAAGCGAAGGCCAACCCCGGATTACTTGAAAAAACGGTGTATGAACTCGCGAAAGGTCACAAATTTCTCGTTGACGGCGAAAGCGTTCGCATCGACCCGACCGCGCACATGACGATTGTCGGCGGGCAGTTGCATCTCACTGATGCTACGCACCCCGCGGGCGTGTTTGATGCCGCGTCTAATATGCATATTCTGCATCCGCACGCGGACGTGCACTTCACATCGGCATCCCAGGCACCTCGCGCAGAGGTACCCGCTCCGGAAGCGATTCCGGTGCCTCCGGCACCGGCCGAGGTCGACCTGACCGCGGCGCAGCACCTCGCAGAGGAGAAGCTCGCGGCCCCAGTCGTACCGCCGCCTGTCTCCGAACAACCGCCTGTTTGGCACACCGGCTCCGGCGGCGTGCTGACCGACGGCTCGGGCAATCCGGTCCATGCGGGGGAGTACGGGCAACCACCACCCGCCGCACATATTGAGGCGGCGCAGACTCCGTTCGTCTCGCCGCCGGAGGCACCCGCTCCGGAGGCACCAAACGCGCCGGAGGCTCCCGCTACACTCGCTCCCGAAGCCCCCAAAATCATTCACGAAGAGCTTCCGGCGCAAGAAATAAAATCGCCGGAGACAGTACAGGAAGTGAATCTGGTTCCGGGGCAGGATGCGCACCCGATGGTTTCCGAGGCGGCTCCTGCGAGCGCGGCAGAGGCGGTGAACCAGTTCGGCATCAAGGTTCCGCTGAATGAACCGCACATCTATGCCGATTCGGGAGCCACGCATCTGTTCGTGTACGGCGGGTCTCCGGTGGAGAGATCAAAAGCCGTTTTGGAGTATCTTGTGCGGAACCCGGACAAAGTCGTATTTGCTCCCGATGATTCCGGGAAGTACCGCATCCCGTGGCACCTTGTGGAAGGGAAGATAGTTCCGGGCGCGCCGATGCGCACGAGCGGCTTTTTCGGCTGGCTCTCGTCCTTCATGAAGCCGCCCGGGCCGGAAGAATTTGAGAAAGTTATCAAATAACACATGCTATGATTTCACCTATGCAAGACGAACTCACCGCGCTCATCGCCGCCGACCTCGGCATCAAAGATCTCCCGGTAGAAGAACAGAAGGCGCTTATCGCGCAATTCGGCGAGGTCGCGCTCAAGGCCGCGACCTTGTCGGTGATAGGCAATCTCGCGGAGGGGAAGCGCGACGAATTCGCGAAGCTTGCCGAAGCGGGCGATGCGACGGCGCTCAAAACCTTCCTTGACCGCGAAGTCCCGGGGCATGAGGACATTGCAAAGGCGGCTGTCGCCGAGGAGGTAAAGCGCTTTAAAGCTTTTCAGAAGCCGTAGTATAATTCCCTTAGACCTTATAACTTATCCCTTGCACCTAGCCTTATGAACCCAACCCAAACCGGCATCGCCACCGCACTCGCGCTCACCGTCGTTATCGTCTTTTTCATTGTCCCGGGGCTCTCGCCTTTCCAGACGCCGGCTCCCGCAAACGAAACGGCAGCCGCCGATATCGCCACTACCACTAATCCTACCACTGCGCAAAGCGCACCCACCACTATGCCTCCTGTCACACAACCGATAACGCAGCTCATGATGAAAGACAATGTCGTCGGTACGGGCGCGGTTGCGGCCGCGGGCGACAAGGTGACCGTGCAGTATGTCGGTGCGCTCACGAATGGCACGGTCTTTGACGCCTCGGCGAATCACGGCACTGCTGGATTCACCTTCACCCTCGGAGCGGGGCAGGTGATCAAGGGCTGGGACCAGGGCGTCGTCGGTATGAAAGAAGGCGGCACGCGTACGCTCCTCATCCCCGCGTCGCTTGCGTACGGCAGTCAATCGCCGTCGCCAAGCATTCCGGCGAATTCAAGTCTCGTCTTCGAAGTGCAGCTCGTGAAAATAGAAAAGCCGGCGGCGCAGTAAAACAAGTATAAAAAATAGGGCGGGCGCGAACCAATGGTCCGCGCCCGTTTGCCGTATCTCCTTAATACGGCGATTTTTGAAGGATCTTCACGTCGTATCCGGGAAAGAGTGCGAGCACTTCCCGGCCACAATTCTCAAACGTATAGGTCTGACCGCCTAAGGTCACCATGCCGTTTGCTGCACCGGCAAACAATCCGGCCGCGGCGCCATAGCGTTGATACTCTCGATACACTGCGCCCGGGAATGCCTTGGCGCCGAGACCGACACCGATGCCGCCAGCAATTGCGTATATCGCGCCGTTGCTAATCACCGTCACCAGATTGTTTGGCCGCACCGTACCGGTGTAAATGCGGCACGCGCGCTCGGCCTCGGCGACCGCAGCAAGCTGTTTGGCGGAAACGTCGCTTTTCACGATGTAGTTCAGAGCGAGCTTGTCCTTTGCCAACATCCAATCTGGAACAGACTGATTGTGGGCGACGATAGTCGCTTTTTCGCCGTCGGGCATCGTCACGCCTATCTTTGTCGCCGGACCGACGCCTGCGCATGCGCCGAGCATCAGACTCACCAAAATGGCGGCGAGCCACTGCATATTGCTTTTCATAAAAGAACCTCCATTTTGGGGCCGTTTCAGGAATTGAAGCGGTAGAACCCCTCGAATTTCCAGAATACTCTACAATTATAATTTGTCAATACTTCTCGGATGAGATACATTGGATCGAATGAGTTCGATTTCTTTTACGATAAACAAGCGGGCGCCGCACAGCGGCGCCCGCGCGGGCTCATTGACCACGCCGCACGGCGTCATCCGCACGCCTGCCTTCGCGCCGGTGGGGACGAAGGCCAATGTGAAAGGCATTTTACCGAGCGCTTTGAAAGAACTCGGCGCCGAGGTCGTGCTCGCGAACACGTACCACCTCTATCTCCAGCCGGGGGAGAAGGTCGTGCAGGCCGCCGGCGGGTTGGGGAAATTCATGGGCTGGGAGGGCCCGACGATGACCGACTCGGGCGGTTTCCAAGTGTTCTCGCTCGGCGCTGCCTTCGGCAAAACCATCACAAAATTTACAAGGTTGAACCTTGTAGAAAACGAGGCCGTAGTTACGCCGTCAATTTACGATGAAGAATTAGCGAGCCAGCACGGCCAGCTTGCCATCATTGATGACGAGGGCGTTTCGTTCACCTCGCACCACGACGGCTCATTGCACCGCTTCACGCCGGAGCGCTCGGTCGAGATACAGCACGCTTTGGGCGCGGATATCTTCTTCGCTTTTGATGAATGCACCTCGCCGACCGAGCCGTATGAATACCAGAAGGAGGCGATGGAGCGCACGCATCGCTGGGCCGCGCGATCTCTCAAGGCGCATCGGCAAAATATTAGTGCGAATAGGCAACAGGCGCTCTTCGGCATCGTGCAGGGCGGCCGGTATGAGGATTTGCGGAGAGAGTCCGCGCGCGCTATTGCGGAGCTTGGTTTTGACGGCATCGGCATCGGCGGCTCGTTCAGCAAAGAGGATATGCGTGGCGCGCTCGCGGCGGCCGTGGAGGAATTGCCCGAGGAACTCCCGCGCCACTTCCTCGGTATCGGCGAGCCGGGTGACATATTGGAGGGCATCGCGAGCGGCATGGACCTCTTCGACTGCGTCGCCGCGACGCGCCTCGGCCGCCACGGTTCTATCTACACGAAGCACGGGCTCATCCATCTCAAGAATGAAAAGTATCGCACCGATTTTTCTCCGATTTCAGAAGGTTCGGATTTTACGCTCGCATACGTGTCGCATCTCCTGCGAAGTGGCGAGATGCTCGGCGCGACCATCGCTTCCATGCACAATGTGAAGTTCATTTTGGACCTTGTCGCCGGCGCGCGCCAAGCAATATTGGATGGACGATTTGACGACTATCGTGCAGACTTCATCCGCACATACCATGGCAAACTTTAAACTCCATCTTCCGTTCCAGCCCGCGGGCGACCAACCGCAGGCGATAGCGAAACTTGAGGAGGGACTCAAGAAGGGTCTGCGCCATCAGACCCTCTTCGGCGTGACGGGTTCGGGCAAGACCTTCACCGTGGCGAACGTCATCGCGCGGCACGACAAGCCGACCCTCGTGCTCGCCCATAACAAGACACTTGCCGCGCAGCTTGCGCAGGAGTATCGGGAATTTTTTCCCGAGAATGCCGTCCACTATTTCGTTTCGTACTACGACTACTATCAGCCGGAGGCGTACATCGCGCACTCGGATACCTATATAGAGAAGGAGGCGATGATTAATGCCGAGATAGACCGTCTGCGCCATGCGGCGACGCAGGCCCTGCTCACGAGGAGGGACGTCATCATCGTCGCGTCGGTCTCCGCCATCTACGGCCTCGGCTCGCCGGAGGAGTACGAGAAGGTGCACGTGAAGATAGAGAAAGGCGCGAAGGATGAACGCGCCGCGCTTATCCGCAAACTCGTCGGCATTTATTTTGAACGCACGAATGCCGACCTCAATCCGGGACAGGTGCGCGCTATCGGCAATTCGCTTGAATTTATGCCGGTGAACGAACGGGTGATGTACCGCATCGCCTTCGACGGCGAGAAGATCGCGCAGGTGGATCAGCTCGATCCGGTCTCGCGCGCGAAGATGGCGGAGCCGCAGTCCGTCTTCGTCTTCCCGGCGAAGCACTTCATCACGAGCGAAGAGGAGCGCAACCGCGCGATAGAAGACATCAAGCTTGAATTGGAAGAACAACTCGCGAAATTCAAACGTGAAGAAAAGCCGCTCGAAGCCGAGCGGCTGAAGCGCCGCACGCTCCACGACATTGCGCTTATCCGCGAGCTCGGGTACACGAGCGGCATCGAGAATTATTCCCGCCACTTTGACGGACGGAAACCGGGCCAGCCGCCGCACACTCTGCTTTCGTATTTCCCGCATAAGAAAGACGGCTCGGCGGATTTCCTCACGGTCATCGACGAGTCGCACGTCACCGTCCCGCAAATCGGCGGGATGTATGCGGGCGACAAGAGCCGCAAGGATGTGCTCGTTGAGTACGGCTTCCGCTTGCCGAGCGCGCGCGACAATCGCCCGCTTCGGTTTGAAGAATTTGAAGAACGCATTGGACAAGTGTTATACACAAGCGCGACGCCGGGGCCGTACGAAAAAGCGCACTCCGAGCAGGTGGTGGAGCAGGTCATCCGCCCGACCGGCCTTATCGACCCCGAACTCACGGTCCGTCCCGTCTCCGAAGGACATCGCAAGTCCTTTTCTGCGCCCGAAAAAGGACTTGCGATGTCCTTTTACAAAGGGCAGATAGCAGATTTTATTAGTGAAGCAGAAACGGTCATCAAGCGCGGCGGTCGCGCGCTCGCGACCACGCTTACCAAGGTTATGGCCGAAGACCTTTCCGCATTCCTGCGGGAGAAGGGCATTAAGGCCGAATACCTTCACTCGGATGTGAAGACGATCGACCGCATCGATATCCTTACCAACTTCCGCAAAGGGAAATTCGATATCCTCGTCGGTGTGAACCTGCTCCGCGAGGGACTGGACCTGCCGGAGGTGGAGCTCGTCGGCATACTGGATGCCGACAAAGAAGGATTTTTGCGGAGCGAGACCTCGCTCATCCAAACCATCGGCCGCGCGGCGCGCAACGTCCTCGGACGCGTCATCCTCTATGCTGATACCATGACCGGTTCGCTTGACCGCGCCATCAGCGAGACGAACCGTCGCCGCGCGCTCCAGCTCGCGTATAACGAAAAGCACGGCATCACTCCGCTTACCATCAAGAAAGAGATACACGACATCGCTGCCTCGATGCGCACCGAGCATCAGCGTACCATCGATGAGCTTCTTGTGTTGGACACGCTCGCCTACAAAGATGACCCGAAGGAGTTCATCAAGCGTAAGAGGGAAGAGATGGCGGAAGCGGTGGAGCAACTGGATTTTGAAACTGCCGCCCTCATTCGCGATGAGATTTACAAACTGGAAGGTACGGGCCCCAAAGCCCGCAAACCCCGCACCCGCAAACCGCTTTCCGGTTCATAGGGAGAGTGATATAGTCATACCGTACCTGCCCCGCCACGGGCAGGAATTTACAATGCAGAAGAAGCAGACACCCAAAGAGCATCACCATAAGCACGGGAGCGATTGGCTCACCGTGAAGGGTGCGCGCACCCATAATTTGAAGAACATCACGGTCGAGATGCCGCGCGGCGCGATGACGGTCATCACCGGCCTCTCGGGTTCGGGCAAGTCCTCGCTCGCTTTTGATACCATCTTCGCCGAAGGCCAGCGGCGCTACGTGGAATCGCTTTCCGCCTACGCGCGGCAATTCTTGAATCAGATGGCGAAGCCGGATGTGGACGAGATTTCCGGCCTCTCGCCGGCCATTTCTATAGACCAGAAGAGCCGTTCGAATAATCCGCGTTCCACGGTCGCGACGGTGACCGAGATTTACGATTACCTGCGCGTGCTCTACTCGCGCGCGGGCCAGCCGTACTGCATCCATCACGACGTACCCATCGTGCGCCTCTCCAAAGAGGAGATGATAAAGATGGTCTTCATGCGCGTGGACGCGAAGCGCGCGGGGAAGAGCACCCAGGTCCTCGGCGTCGCTGTGGATAAAAGCGCGGTCACGATTTATGCGCCGGTCGTCATCGGCAGAAAAGGCGAGTATTACCAACTGCTCTATGACCTTTTGAGTAAAGGATATGAAAAGGTGGTCGTCGACGGGAAAGTTAAATCGCTGCGCGAGAAGATCGTGATGGAGCGCAACAAACAGCACAGCATCGACGCGGTCGTGGACTCAATTTATGTCTCGGAATTCGCGCGCTCAACCCAGAGCGCCCGCGAGCGCCTCTCCGAAGCGCTGGAGCTCGCACTCAAGCAGGCGGACGGCTTGGTGAAGATACAGCACGCCGACGGCACGACCGAGACGCTCTCGTCCAAATTCATCTGTCCGGAGGACGGCGCCTCGTTTCCTGAAGTAGAACCGCGCCTCTTCTCCTTCAATTCGCCGTACGGCGCGTGTCCGGCCTGCCACGGCCTCGGTACGGAATCGCTCTTTTCAGACGAAGCATGCCCAGTTTGCGGAGGGAAGCGTCTGCGCCCCGAAGCATTGCGGGTCTACCTGAAGGCGAAACCACCAAGGTCGAACCTTAAATTCGAATCCTCAAGGTTCGACCTTGGTAGTTCGCCGCTCGGTGTCAACATCGTGGACTTCACGAATATGTCCATACGCGAAGCGAAAGACTTCGTAGATGCCATGGAACTATCGGACATGAAATTCGATATTGCCGCACCCATCCTGAAAGAGATCGACGCGCGCCTTTCGTTCATGCTGAATGTCGGGCTGGACTATCTTACGCTCAATCGTTCCGCCGCGACGCTCTCCGGCGGGGAAGCGCAGCGCATCCGGCTTGCCTCCCAGCTCGGGAGCGGACTCACGGGCGCCCTGTACGTGCTCGACGAGCCGACCATCGGTCTCCATCAGCGCGACAACGACCGTCTCATCAAAACCCTGCTCATTTTGAAAGAGCTCGGCAACACCATTATCGTCGTGGAGCATGATGAAGACACTATTTATTCGTCCGACTATATTGTGGACATCGGTCCCGGCGCAGGCATCCACGGCGGGAATGTCGTGGCCGCCGGCTGGCTGGATGACTTATTGACCGCAAAGGAAAATGACACCGACTCGGTAACGCTGTCCTACTTGCGGCAGGAAAAAGAGATAGCAATGCCCGAGGCGCGCCGGACGAGCGAGAAGGGCTGGATAAAAGTGCGTGGCGCGACACTGCATAATCTGGTGAATCAGAATATCGACGTTCCGCTCGGGAAGCTCGTCTGCATCACCGGCGTCTCGGGGAGCGGGAAGTCCACCTTCCTCTATGACATTCTGCACCGCAATATCGCGAAACGATTCGCGCCGCGCGAAGCGAAGTTGGAGCATGTCGCATCACTCACCGGTACTGAGTATGTCGGCCGCGCGGTACTCATTGACCAGAGCCCTATCGGCCGCACACCACGCAGCAATCCCGCGACCTATACCGGCGCTTTCACCCACATCCGCGACCTCTTCGCCGCCACTGCCGAGGCGCGTGCGCGCGGATGGAAACCGGGACGCTTTTCCTTCAATGTGGCCGGCGGCCGCTGCGAGGCGTGCCAAGGGAACGGTTCCATCGCGGTAGAAATGCACTTCTTGCCGACGGTGTATGTGACCTGCGACATCTGCATGGGCAAACGCTTCATGAAAGAGACGCTTGAGGTGACGCTCCGCGGCAAGAATATTTATGATGTACTCCAGATGACCATTGAAGAGGCGGAGAAATTCTTCGCCGACATTCCCGCTATCAACGACCGCCTGATGAGTCTCAATTCGACTGGATTGCAGTACCTCACGCTCGGGCAAAGCGCGACCACGCTCTCGGGCGGGGAAGCCCAGCGCGTCAAGATAGCGAGCGAGCTCTATCGCTCCACGACGATGAAGACCATCTATCTCCTCGACGAGCCGACCGTCGGCTTGCACTACGAGGATGTGAAGAAGCTTATCGAGATACTGCAAGAGCTCGTGCGGCGCGGCAACACGGTGGTTGTCATCGAGCACAATCTGGACGTCATCAAGAGTTCCGACTATGTCATCGACTTCGGTCCCGAGGGCGGTGCAGGCGGCGGTAAAATAATTGCGAAAGGCACGCCCGAAGAAGTCGCCGATACCAAGGGTTCGTACACGGGCGAGTATCTTGATACAGTGCTACGACGCCATGCAACGAAGCGATCTACAAAAAAGTAATCTGCCGGACGCGCCCGGAGTGTACCTCTTCAAACAGGGGAGGAAGGTGCTGTATGTCGGCAAGGCGACATCGCTCCGCGACCGCGTGCGCTCCTATTTTGACGATGATCTGATTGCGACGCGCGGGCCGCGCATCGTGGATATGGTGACGAAGGCCGATCGCATTGCGTATGAGGCGACGCCGACCGTGCTTGAGGCGCTCGTGCGCGAAGCGGCGCTCATCAAGAAATACCTGCCGAAGGCGAACGTGGAAGGGAAGGATGACAAGAGCTTCTTGT
>JAGWZP010000020.1 GCA_018968865.1 Patescibacteria group bacterium
ACCGGCATCTTGTCGGGGTCAAGGCCGAGCGTCTGCGTGATGTACGCGAAGACCGGCTGGTCGCGAGAGGGCGACATATCGATGCGCCACGTGCCCGTGCCGAGATTCTCGCCGAGATTCGTCTCCTGCTTCAGCACGCCGAGCGTGACCGCCGCGCGCGTACCGGTCGCTTTCTCGGCCGCTTTCGCATACGTGAGCGCGAGCCCGAACGGGATCGAGGCGCTGTCGCGCAGCATGAAGAGCTCGGAACGGATCTGCGCCGCGCTTCTCTGCGAAGCGGCGATAAGCTTTTGATAATTCGCTTCGACGCCCTTGGTTTGTTCCAAAAGCTGCTGTTTTTCCTTCTCCTGCGCTTGGACCGCCTGCTTCGCGAGTTGGGCGACAGTCCGCAGCTGCTCCTGCTCGGCGAGCCGCGCCTGGAGCGCCTCCTTCTCCATTTCGGTCGAGGAGCTCGTCTGCTCTATCTGATTGAAGGAGTTCGCGAGCGAGCTCTTGATGGACGTGAAGGCGTCGAGGTCGCTGAAGAAGCCGGAGACATCTTGGGAGCCGAGCGCGACCGAGACCACCGAGAAGGCGTCAAGCATCTGGGTCTGCCGCAATATCTGCGCAAGCGATTCCTTTTCCGCCGAAAGCTGCGCCGAGAGCTGGGAGAGCGTCTGATTATGCACGCCGATATCGCCGTTCAACTGCGTGATGGTGAGGTTGATGGCCTGTATCTGGAGCTGGGTTTTCTTTATCTCCGCATTAAAGGCGTCTATCTGGGTTTGGAGCGTTTGATGCTGGTTCTGGGCGGTGTCGAGGAGCTGTTGCTGGGCGGCTATCTGGCTTTCAAGCACATTGAGCTGGTTTTGGAGGTCTTGTTGCCGCTGCGTCACCGCCTGCGCCGCACTGCTCTGCGCAAACGCCGCGGCTGGCACGACCAAAGCGCAGAGGAATACCAAAAAGAAAAACCGACGCATGGTTCGGTCATTTTACCATGCGAAGTGCGGCAGTACTTTACGCGCTCGGAGCTGCTGGTGCCTCGCCTTCTGCCTCTTCCTTGCCCTTCTTCTCGACTTCGATCGAAGAGATATCCGCCGGCGCGGCCGCTTCTTCTTCCTTCTCTTCCACGACCTCTTGCACGAGCGCGACGACTTCTTCTGGCGGCACAACGAGCGTGACGCCGGCCGGCAACACAAGGTCGCTCACATGAATCTTATCGCCAAGTGCCGCGAGCATCGCGAGATCGACTTCAATGTTGTGCGGAAGGTTCATCGGGTCCGCTTCCACTTCAAGTTCGTGGAGCACCTTCACGAGGTTTGCACCCGCCTCCACCGCCGGCGAAGCGCCGACGAAGACGAGCGGAATGGCGACTTCCACTTTCTCGCCCTTGGTCACCGCATAGAAATCGACGTGGCGCGGCAGGCTGGTGAGCGGGTCGAGGTCGACCTCGTGGATGAGGGTCGGAAGCGCTGCACCGAGGCCCTCGAGCGAAACGATCGTTGCCTCGCCCGCTTCGCGCAGGACTTTGCCGAACGCGGCGGCCGAAACGGTTATCGGCGTCGCCGCCTGGTGCGCGCCGTACACGACGGCAGGAATGGAACCCGTACGGCGAAGTCCCGGCGCCGGCGCGCTTTTTTCATCGCGCTTTGTGACTGCAAGCGTGAGCATGGTGGGCGCACTATACCGCACTCATCATCATCCCGCAACAATTCTCATAAAGGACATCGCAAGTCCTTTATGAAGTTAGGCGAGGGCGGAGGAAACCTTCGCGAGGCGCGCAAGGAACGCGGCGCGCGCGGCGGGGACGTTCTCTTCCTTGCCCTTCCAGAGCGCGAGCGCTTCTTCCTGAAGCGCGCGCGCATACGAAAAGGTGAGTGGCCAAGGGGCGGAAACCTCCCTCGCCTTGCGCGTTATCGCGGCAAGGTTTTCGGTCGCCTGCTCGGGCGTCTGCCCGCCCGAGAGGAATACGACGCCCGCTACCTGGCGCGGTACGCTCTTCATGAGCGCCGCAAGCGTATCCTCCGCGACCTCTTCCGGCGTATCGCTCCTCCCGCTTTCCTTCCCCGAAAGCGCCATCGCCGTTTTCAAAATCACGCCCGCCCTATCGACCGAATGTTCTTCCAGCACTGAAAAAACCGTCAGGAGCGTCTCTTCGATGACCGCGCGGGCGCGGGCGCGGCTGTGCTTCCCTTCCATCAGCACTTCCGGTTCGATGATCGGCACGAGGCCCGCCGTCTGCACTTCCTTCGCATAACTCGCAAGGCGCTTGGCATTCTCGTGCAGCGCGGATGCGGAAGGGAATTCATCGCCCTCGATGCGGATGACCGCGCGCCATTTGGTAAAGACTGCTCCCTGCTTCTTATACGCCGCGAGCCGTTCGGGAAGGTCGAGGAGGCCTTGCGTGATGAGCTCGCTCGGACTCGTAGGTATCTGCTCCGTACCGAGGTCGACCTTCACGCCGGGCAGAATGCCGCGCGCCGCAAGCGATTTCGGGAACAGTTTTTTGTCGTTCCCCTTTTCGGCCAGCGTTTCGGAAAAAAGAATGATGCCCGAGAGATGCCGCTCGATGCCCTCGGCGCCGAAGAAGAGGTCGCGGAACTGCCGGCGCATCTCCGGACCCGTCGAAATGCCGAAGTCGGCGAGGCGCTTGGTCGCGGTGTGGACGCTCTCATCCGCGGCAAGGATGCCCTTGCCGGGTGCAACGAGCGAGCGGGCGAGCGCGACGAGGTCGGTCATATACAAATGTTAGCATGCTACACTCTTATCCATATGGACTTCATTGCTATCGGTGACACGACCGTCGACGAATTTATCAAGCTGGAGGAGGCGCAGGTGAATTGCGACGTCAACCACGAGAACTGCACCATCTCCATGAAGTGGGGCGACAAAATCCCCTACGAATTTTCCGTGCTCGTGCCGGGGGTCGGGAACGCCGCAAATGCCGCCGTGGCCGCCGCCCGCCTCGGCCTCTCCTCCGCGTTCGTTTCGAATGTCGGCAAGGACAAATTCGGCGACGATATCCTCGCGACCTTCGCGAGAGAAGGCGTCGACACGCGCTACGTCGCGGTGAACGACGGCATCCCGACCAATCATCATTATGTGCTCATGTACGACGCCGAACGGACCATTCTTATCCGACACCAAGTGTACCCGTATCTCATTCCCGAAGAGCTCGTCCCGCCGAAATGGTTTTATCTCTCGTCGATCGGCGAACACGCCGAGGCATTCCATACCGAGCTTGCGGCATGGCTCGCGGAACATCCGGAAACGAAGCTTGCCCTCCAGCCCGGCACCTTCCAAATAAAAATGGGCAAGGAACGCCTTGCACCCCTCTATGCCGCGACCGAGTTTTTCGCCAGCAACAAAGAGGAGGCCGAATGCATCTTGGGGCTCGGCGAGACGGACCCTAAGGTGCTTTTGGAGAGCATACGCGCGCTCGGACCGAAGACGGTGCTCATCACCGATGGTACGAACGGCGCGTACGCCTACGACGGCGCCGAGATGCTCAAGATACCCATGTATCCGGATTCGCGGCCACCCGTAAGCCGCACCGGCGCCGGCGACGCGATGACCTCGACCATCGTGGCCGCGCTCGCGCTCGGGCTGCCGCTTCGCGACGCCCTCCTCTGGGGGCCGATAAACGCCATGGCGGTCGTACAGGAAATCGGCGCGCAGAAAGGTCTTCTCACGCGCGAAAAAATTGAATCCTATATCGCGAGCGCACCCGCGGAATACGCGATAACACCGCTCTAGCCGCGCGGCGACCAGGTCGCCGCGCGGCTACTGGTTTAGGATCGATTGCTGGAGCGGCGCGTAATTCGCCTCACTGCCGCCGAATGTCGTATTGAAATTATTTCCGTAGACCACATGCAGGATGAGCCACGTCGCGCTCGCCGCCGCGATGGCGACAATCAGCATCGCGAAGTAAAAATTCACCCCTTTCATACTCTAAGGTATACCACGAACGAACGACTGTGCGGTTTCCTCTATGTGGGCAGCGTCAAGTCCATAATGCGCAAGAAGTTCGTTCGGAGAACCCGATTGGCCGAATTGATCTTCGATACCGAGCCGTCGAAGCGGCACGGGATGCGCCCGCGCCAAAAATTCTGCGACGGCGCTTCCGAAACCGCCCGCCGTTTGGTGCTCTTCAACCGTTATGACGCGGCCTGCTTGCCGAGCCGCCCTTAGCACCGCCTCCCCGTCGAGCGGCTTGATCGTCGGCACGTGAAGCACGATGGTCCCGACTCCTTTTGCGGCGAGCGCGTAGGCCGCGAGGAGCGCGGTATGGCTCATTGTGCCGGTTGCAAGCAGCGCGACCTGCGGCGTATCCGATGCAAACAGTACGAGCGCCTTCCCGATGGAAAACGGCGTCTCGCGGGTCGTGAAGACGGGCGTCGCGGCGCGGCCGAAGCGGATATAGACCGGCCCGTCCGTCTGCGCCGCCGCGACAACCGCCTTCCGCGCCTCTTCCGCGTCGGCGGGCGCGATGACCGTCATGTTCGGGAGCATGCGCATGAGCCCGATGTCTTCAAGCATCTGGTGCGTCGCGCCGTCGGGGCCGACCGAAACGCCCGCATGCATGCCGCATATCTTGACCGGCACGCGATTGAGCGCGATGGTGGTGCGTATCTGTTCGTAATTTCTGCCGGGATTGAATGCGGCATAGCTTGCGGTGAACGGGATCTTCCCCGCGGCCGCCATGCCGCTCGCGACCGTCGCCATGTTCTGTTCGGCGACGCCCATTTCGATGAACCGGTCGGGAAATTCTTTCTGGAACCATTCGGCGCGCGTGCTCTCGGCGAGGTCGGCGCAGAGCACCACCACGCGCGGATCGGCCTTTCCGGCCTCGACCGCGCCCGTACCGAAGCCGTCGCGCGTCGGCTTCTGCTCGATGTCGGTTGCGAACACTTCTGCGGACAGTTGTGCGGCGGCGTTAAGCATATTCGTGCGGTATTTTCCCTTTCATCGTGCGTATCTCTTTCAAAAATCGCTTCCCTTCTTCGGCCGTCGGCGGCTTGCCGTGCCAGTGATAATCAAATTCTATTTCGGACACGCCCTTGCCGGGAATGGTGTGTGCGATGATGAGTGTCGGCTTCTCGTAAATTGCCTTCGCTTCGTCGACGGCTCCGATGAAAGCCGCGATATCATTGCCGCCGACCTCGATGACATGCCAGTTGAACGCGCGGTACTTATCCGCAATCGGCTCGAGCGGCATCACGTTCTCGGTCATGCCGTCTATCTGGATATTGTTGCGGTCCATGACGGCGGTGAGGTTGGCGAGTTTGTATTTCCCCGCGAACATCGCAGCTTCCCAGGTATTCCCCTCCTGCTGTTCGCCGTCGCTTATGAGGCAGTACACCCTCCGTTTATCCAAAAAGGACATCGCAAGTCCTTTTTTAGATTCAGGACTTGCGATGTCCTTTTTTTCATCCATTCGGAATGCATACGCCATGCCCGCGGCCTGCGAGAGGCCTTCGCCGAGCGGTCCGGAGGTCGTTTCGAGCCCGGGCAGGCGCAAACGCTCCGGATGCCCTTGGAGCCGGCTGCCGAACTTGCGGAGCGTCAAGCATTCTTCAAGGGGGAAATAGCCGGCGTGCGCCATCGTTGCATAGAGCACCGGGCAGATATGGCCATTGCTAAGCACGAGCCGGTCGCGCTCCTCCCACGCGGGATTCTTCGGGTCGTGCTTCAAAATATGAAAATACAATGCGGTAAAAATATCCGCCATACCCAAGGGGCCCGCCGTGTGCCCGCTCTCCGCGGCGACAAGCATCGTGATAATCGTCTCGCGGATGGCTTCCGCCTTTTTTTCAAGCGCACGCACTTCTTCGTCGGTGAGTGCCATGCTTTGCATCATACCCCATACGGGGTCTGGAGCGCGTCAAACGCCGCGAGCACGGCGGATGGATTGCCCGCGCGCAGAAGCGCCGACCCGACGACGAGGTGAGAGACGCCGAGCGCGACGAGCTCTTTCGCCTGTTCGAGCGAGACGCCTCCGTCGACTTGGACGGAAATTCCCGGATGCCGGAGGCGGAACACGCGAACCTTCTCGAGGACGCGCCGGTCGAACGGCTGTCCTTGGCGGCCTATCCGCGCAATGCCCATGAACTGCACATAGTCGACCTCGCCGAGGTACGGTTCGATGAGCGCGAGGTCGCTCGCGATATTGAGCGCAATGCCGAAAGAGACCAAGTCGGATGCGAAGCCGCCGCCGGCGCCATACCGCTTCCGGACGGAGGCGAGCAGCCGCGGCAGGTCGGTCGTGCTCTCGGCGTGGAAGGTGAGGCGGGTCGCGCCGAGCGCGAGCCAGACGCCCGCGGCGAGCTCGGCGTCGAAGCACATCAGGTCAACCTCATATGAAAGGCGGTCGAGATGCGGGAGCAGGTCGCCGCGCTCGATCTGGTCGCGCAGTTCCGCTGGGGCGGTATACGGCCATGATGCGGGCGATGCGAACTTCCCGTCCACGATATCGATCTGCACGCGGCCCACCAAGGGGAGAGATGCAAAAAGCGCGAGCCTCTCTTCAAGCTCGCGTTTCGAGGTCGGGAGTACGGCCGGAACGACGAGGCTCATGGCTTAAAACTTTGCCAGACGGCGCGCGTGGCGCGGCGAATCGGAGAAAGGCGTTTCGAGGAAGATGCGGACCGCTTCGTCGGCCTCGTCTCCCGAGACGAATCGCGCGCCGATGGAGAGCACATTCGCATTGTTGTGCCGGCGCGGCAGGCGCACCGCGTCGTAGCCGTCCTCGGAGCGGCCGCCTTCGATATCGAGCGCCGCCGTCACGCGCATAGGTCCATAAAATACCGCGGCGCGGATGCCGGGTATGCGGTTCACGCACATCGCTTCGCCCTGTCCGCTACCGCCGATGATGATGCCGCGCGCGTCGAGCTCGTCCACCACCTTCCGGGCGAGTGGTGTCATGAAATCTGGATAATCGTCTTCCGGGTCATTCGTGAATGCCCCGAGGTCCTCGACATCATAGCCGAGTGTGCGAAGATGCTCGATGAGCGCGTTCTTGAGCGCAAATCCTGCATGGTCGGCGGCGATGTATATATTAGACATTGAATGTGGTTCCCGGCGCATCGGCATCCGGCGCCGCGCCTCCGGGGCTGGCCGCCCTCCGTGGCGCGGCGGACGCGGCGATGACGTGCCGCACGAGCGACTCCGTATAGCCCATTTCGTTATCATACCAGGCAAGGACCTTCACCAGCGTGCCATCAACGACGCGGGTCATGCCGAGGTCCGCGATCGAAGCGTGCGGTTGCCCCACGATGTCGCTCGAGACGAGTTCGTCATCGGTGGTCGCGAAGATGCCCTCCCAGCGCGGCGCCGCTGCGGCGCCGCGCAGCACCTCATTCACCTCCTCGCGCGTCGTCGCCCGCTTTGCGATAAACGTGATGTCCGCTATCGAGCCGGCCGCCACCGGCACGCGGAGCGATATGCCGTCGAATTTTCCGGCCAGCTGCGGGTACGCTTGCGCGACGGCTATCGCGGCGCCGGTGGCGGTCGGCACGATATTCTGCGCCGCCGCCCGCCCCTCCTTCATGTCTTTCTTCGACGGGCTGTCCACGATGGCTTGCGAAGCCGTGTAGGCATGCGTCGTCGAGAGCACCGCCTTTTCGATGCCGATGGCCTCGTCGAGGATTGCGATGACCGGGCTCGCGGAATTCGTCGTGCAGGACGCGTTGCTCGTGATAGCGCACGTCGCGAGCTTGTCCTCATTCAGACCCATCAGTACCGTCGCGCCGAGGACGGACTCCCCTTTCACGGGCGCCGTGATGACGACGCGGCGCGCGCCGGCCGTAAGGTGCGCCTGCGCCTTCTCGTAGTCCGTAAAAAATCCAGTCGACTCCACCACGACGTCAATGCTCAAATCCTTCCACGGCAGCTGCGCCGGATCCTTTTCTGAAAAAAACTGCACCTCCTTCCCGTCGATGAGGAATGCTCCGTCCTTCGTCTCCACGGGAAACGGCGCGCGCCTGTACACCGTGTCGTACTTCAAGAGATACGCGAGGTTCTCGAGCGAGCCGAGGTCGTTTATGGCGACAATCTCAATATCGCGCCCGCGCGAACGGCGCGCGAACGCGCGTCCGATTCTCCCAAACCCGTTTATTGCTACTCGAATTGCCATAAAAAAGAATTAAAAATTACTCCCCTATTGTACCTCATACCTACCCTCTTCTTCACGGTGTAAAAAGGACATCGCAAGTCCTTTTTTGGAGTATCATGAAAACTAATGGAATTAATCAAGTATCAAGGTTCGACCTTGATAAATTTCTGGTAACATTACTAGAAATGTCTAGAAATATTTCCCTAGCTCCTGATGAGTTCTATCACCTCTACAATCGGGGCACCGAGAAGAGGGACATTTTCCTCACTGAGGCGGACCGCGAGAGATTCCTCGCCCTCTTGTATTTCAGTAACGCAGAAGAATCAGTTCACATCAGCAACATCCAGAAATATCAAGGTCGAACCTTGATAGAACTGCTTTCGACAATAGACCAAGGAGAGACTCTAATCGATATCTGCGCGTATTGCCTCATGCCGAATCATTTTCATTTGCTGGTCCGCGAGAAAAAAGACGGAGGTATCAGCCGATTTATGCAGAAGCTCATGACCGGCTATACCATGTATTTCAATAAACGATACGAGCGTTCAGGCGCGCTGTTCCAGGGGAAATACAAGGCCGCACATGCAGGTGATGATCGATATCTCAAGTACCTCGTCTCATACATCCACCTAAATCCGGTGAAGCTTATTGAGCCGCGATGGAAAGAAACCGGCATACGCGACCGAAAAACCGCCAAAAAGTTTTTGCACGCCTATCGCTACTCAAGTTATCCGGACTATCTCAAGCTGCAGCGCGGCGAAGAGAAGATCATTATCAAAGACGCTCTGCCCGATTATTTCAGCGATGCGCGAGACTTCGAGGACGACATCGCCGACTGGCTTGATTACCACAAAGACTCGTAGCCAAATTTATCAAGGTTCGACCTTGATAAATTTTAGGGGGTGGTGGAGGTGGCGGTTGTGGTGCTTGTCGTCGACGTGGTGGTCGTGGTTGAGGAGGCCGTCGGCGCGACGACGGTGACGAGGCGGGAGGCGCTGCCGGTGTTGCCGGCCGCGTCAGTCGTGCTGTAGGTGAGCGTGTAGGAGCCGGCGGCCGCGGTGTCCACCCTGCCGGTCTCCACAATCTTCGCGGTCAGGTTGCCGTCCACATTGTCGGTCGCGGTCGCGCCCGGGTCGGTGAAGGTGTCGCCCACCGTGAGCTGCATCGCCGCCGCACCATTCAAGGTGACCACCGGCGGCGTGGTGTCAGAGGAAGTCGTGCTGGCGGTTGCCGTAGTAGTGGTGGTTGTCGTGGTGCCGGAAGTGGAGATCGTGCCGTCGGGATTGCCGATGATGACCGCGCGCGTGGCGCTAACCATGGCTCCTGAAGCATCAGTCGTGCTGTACGTGATGATGTACGTCGTCGGGGCCGAGGTATCAATCGTCGTGGAGGAGACCGTCTGCTGGACGCCGTTGAGATAGGTCGTCACCGGCGCGCCGCTTGCTACCGAGATGCCCGGTTCGACGAAGGTGCCGCCGACGGAGATGTGCATCGGATTATCGCCGAGGAGCGTGATAGCCGCCGTGGCGGAGCCGCCTGACTGCGTAACCGTGCCTGACGCGGCGGTCGAAGTGCCAAGGAGGCCGTTGTAGGTGCCGTCAGGAGTTGAGGTGGCGATCTGGCCCTGCGTCTGCACGAGGAAGTAGTCGAAGGAGACGTCCGTGGTTTGCGGCGCGGAGAGCACCACGCGGAAGGAGCCCGCGGCCTTGTCGCTCACCCACCAGCTACCGGTAATCTGCGAGTTGAAGGTGATGAAGACCTTGGTGGACGGGAGGACGAGCGAGTTGTTGACCTGCGCCACGGTGTTGCCGGTGAGGATGGTCACACTGCCGGCGCTCGAGGTGCCGTCGGCGTCCTTGCTCGCGACGAGCTGGCGGAAGACGAGCGTATTGAACTGCGCGATACCCTTCTGGATGAGGACGCCGAAGGAGTTGAGCGCCGAGGCGAGCGAGGTGGTGGAGAGCGTAATCGGCGAGCCGGTCGCGGCCGAGACTGCCCCGCTTTCAAGCTTGGCGACGCGCGCTTCAAGCGAGGTGATGCGCGTCTCGTGCGCATCCACCTTCGCGGCGAGGGCCTGGGTGGCGGCGAGGTTGAAGGTGGCGAGCTTGTACAGGTCCACGCCTTTGCCGTCGGGCGAGAGTATCTCGGGGGCGATGGTTTGCGCGTCTTCCGCGATGAAGCCCAGGCGGAGCGGGTCTTGCTGTGGCTCTATCTTGTAGCGGTAGGTGGCGACTTTGAGGTTCACGAGCTGCCCGAGCATGTCGTCGGTGGTGCTTGCGGTGACGTATGAGATGTCGGTCTTGGCGTCGCGGGTACTCGTGTTGACGAAGGCGATGGCGCCGATGTCGCCCGCCACCGTCAGGGTGTGGTTCGGCGTACTCGTCCCGATGCCCACAAGACCGGTGCTCGTTATGGAGAAGACGCTTGCGCCGCTTGAGGACGCCACGTCAAACAAATCGGCGATGCCGGACATGCCCTGCACGAAGAGCGCGGCGGCGGGCGTGGTGGTACCGACGCCGACCGGACCGCCCATCGACACGACATTGGTAGTCGGATCGGCGCGGAGCAGATAAGTGTTGTGGGCGAAAATGTCGTTCCCGACGAAGTTGTGCGTGCCCTCCACCTCGATGTCATACACCTGCTCGCGACCGACGGGCGTGATGGAGACTATCTCGTCCCAGTGCAGATGTTGAGGCTGCGTCTGCGGCCCGTCTCCAGGGACAGCAATCTCCAACCCGGGCCTCAAATCCGAGACCTTGTACCATCCCTCCCTATTGCCGCGCATTTTTTCGAGTAATGACATAGGTTATAAGGATATTCTAGCAGAAGAATTGCGCTTGACGCTCCCGTCAACATCGGCAACGGGACGCCCCCACTTCTTCCACGACTGCTCCAGGTGGAAGGTCTTCGTCCGGCTCTCGGCGTACCGGGCGATGATCTCGTCCAGCACGCCGTCCGGGTCTGCCTTGGCGCCGTACATACCTTTAATATGTTCCAGATAGATGATCATCTTATTGCAGCCGGACATCGCTTTCTCCAGGAGGGCGAGACCCTTCGCAAAGTCGCCAAAGCGGATGGAGTGCGCCTCGCCGATGGAAAGCGGCACATTCATCGAGCAATCCACCACACCTTCGAGAAAAGGATACTTTAGCGTGACCAACTTCGGCCGGACGTTCTTCACCACGATGACCGCGCATTCCATCGTTTTCTGGTAGATGTCCAAGTCGCGGAAGGTCTTCACGGGCTTCCGCGGCGTGAACTCCTTCTTATATTTCGATTGATAATAGTTTGTCATAAATTATGTGATGACGAGCTCATTCGTGCGTGGCACAGAAGCGACGGAGCCATCTCTGTAGTGCACTTTTCTCGCTCGCTTTTTCTGCTGCAATTTTTTCACGATATGGAGCGGATAGAACTCGTAGAAATCCTTGTCGTCGAACCACGCGCACTTGAACTCAAAGAGCCGCAGGCCGGTGAGCCGCGAGAGCGCGAGCGCATACCAGGTGAGCTGTTCTATCGGCTTCTCCTTGCTCGCGCCGGGCTTGTAATCCAGGATGTGCACCATGCCGTTCCTGATTTGGACAAAGTCGATATGCCCCGTCAATAATTTCGGAAAACGTCGGGCCTGCTTGTCGCCCTTGAGCAAAATGGTCGGCTCAACGCTTCCGTCAACATCGGCATCGGGACGCGTAATCTTGAAGTGTAATTCATTCTCCATATGCTCCACGTCCTCCCTCCGGATATATACCGGCACCTCGGTCGCCACCGTCACCGAATCATTCGCGATCATGAACCGCTGGAGCGCCTCATGCCGGTCCTTATTATCCGTCACGCTCCGCAGGACGAACTCGGCGAGATCGTTCGCGAAGTTGTGCTTGCTCCGCACGATCATGTCCGTCTTGTCGAACTTGCTCCGTATCTCGCTCATCCGCTCGCCATCCGCGAAATACTGATGCGGCGTCTCGCTGGACACGGCGTCCAGGTATTCTTTCAGCCGGCCGAAGCGGCGGTTCTTGAACTCTTCCATGGAGAGGAGCGTCTTCGCGCGGTGGTAGCGGAAGCGGTAGAGCTGGCGGTGCGCCATCGTCACCACCTCTATCATCTGTGCGGGCGCAAACAATCTTATCGCATACGGGCGCATGCGCTCAAATCTGCACAGCGGCTTATATTGCTCCACCCACGAAGAGAGGGTTGCGGGTATTGGCGGCTCCACGTCTTTGAATT
Source organism: Patescibacteria group bacterium (assembly GCA_018968865.1). The sequence continues at coordinate 12,317 of JAGWZP010000020.1, forward strand.
TTTCTCCCAAGATATGACAGGTCTGCTCCAGCGAGAGGCCGAGGTTGTAGTAGCTGATGCCTTCCAGTATCACCGCGAGCGGGAAGCGCTTGCCTTTCACCCGCTCCGCGGTGAAGGTGCGGCCGCAGCCCTCCGCGCGGCATACATATAATTGTACGGCCTCATGCTTCTTCCGCCGCACTCCGCGCTTGACGAAGTTAGCGGAATTGCAGTACGGACAAGTTGTCTTCGTGGTCATCGTCGCGCGTTCCAGCATGGT
>JAGWZP010000021.1 GCA_018968865.1 Patescibacteria group bacterium
AAAGTTCTGCATTGCCGTATGCGGCGTTTACCGTCGGGCGTTTCTCGTTCCTTCTTGTTCTCGCAAGCTATGCGGCGCTTATCTTCATCGCTTCGTCAAAACGTTTCTCGACGACTGACCAATTTAAGTTCGCCAAAAAGGCGTCCACGTAATTCTTCTTCTCGGCGGGCACATAGTCCACCATAAAGGCGTGCTCCCACATGTCGAGTGCGAGCAGGATGGGCAAGCCGGCGAGCTGGCCGAGCTCGTGATCATTCACGAAGACTGTATGGAGCGACTTCCCGCGCGAGTCGTAGTACACGACCACCCAGCCAATGCCGCGGCTCCCGGCGACTTCCTTTATGTGCTTCACAAAGTTCTCACCGCTCCCGTACTTCTCTGCGGCCGCTTTCGCGAGCGCCGATTCCGGACTGCCGCCCTTCTCTCCCTCAAACTGCTCGAAGTAGTATTCGTGCATGCGCATGCCATCAAATTCAAACGCGAAGCGGCGGCGCAGTTCGGTGATCGCGTACTTGTCGCCTTCGGATGCTTTGTCGCCATAGGCCGCATAGCCAAGAAGCGTTTCAAGGATAAGATTCACATTTTTCACATAGCCCTCATACAAACCGAGATGCACCTTTATTTGTTCCGCCGACAGCCCGGTGAGTGTCGGAAGACTGAATGTTTTTGCGGTGTAGGTCATAGGCATAAAATGTAACACACCCGCGCAGGCGGGTGTGTCTATGTCTGGGAAACCGATTAAATAGCTTTTGCTTTCTTAAGGGCGGCGAAGGCGCCGTTCTTCTTGATGGTTTTGAGCCCCTTCATAGACACGTCCACAATAATAGTCTTATTCAGCTCCGCCACGTAGATGTGGCGCTTCTGGAGATTCGCCTTGCGGCGCACCTTGCCGGTGGGGTTGAACTGCGTCGCGCGGGTACGGTTCGAGTACCGCCCGCCGATCTGGGTGGTCTTGCCGGTGATGTCGCAGGCGCGTGCCATAGTCGTCGCATGGTAGCATAGGATCGTAAACGAGCAACCATGGTCACCATCCTCACGTTCGTCATCCTTATCCTCTCCGTCATCGCCCACGAGGTGGCGCACGGCTACGCCGCCAATTCCTTAGGCGACCCGACCGCGCGGCTCGCCGGCCGGCTCACCCTGAACCCGCTCCCGCATATTGATGTGATGGGCTCCATCATCATCCCTGCGCTCCTGGTCTTCACTAACTCGCCGATCATGTTCGGATGGGCGAAGCCGGTCCCGTATAATCCGTACAATCTGAAAGCGCGGCGCTGGGGCGAGACACTCGTCGCCGTCGCCGGAAGCGCAACGAATATCCTGCTCGCTCTTATATTCGGGATCCTCGTGCGCTTCGCTCCGCAGGTCGGGCTCGACCAGACCGCCGTCTCGATCGCGGCGACTATTGCCTTCATCAATCTCTTTCTCGGCCTCTTCAATCTCATTCCGTTCCCGCCCTTGGACGGCTTCACCGCGTTGCGCTCCGCGCTCCCGTGGCATCTCTCCTCCAGCCTGCACCATCTGGAACAGCGCATCCGCGGCGCCGGCGCGATGTCGCTGATCCTCTTTCTTCTCGTCTTTTCCTATGTCTTCGCCGGAGCGTTCTTCAATTTTGTCCTCTGGCTTTTTGGACTATTGACCGGTACCGGCATATAGTGCATCTATGGACTTCAATAAAATACCAAAGCAGTTTTGCGAAAATGTCGTCGCGGGGCACTCGCAGGAGAATTTCGTGATGATCATGAGCGTCGGCGAAACGGCGCAGGCGTACGCGCTCACGCCGCCGCACATGAAGCGCCTTGTACAGAGCCTCTCGCACCAAGTGGAGGAGTATGAAAAGAAGTTCGGCGCCATCGACGCGAAATGGTCGCCGGGCATCGAGAGCCCCATCCAATCCAAGGACATCGGCGGAAGCGGGAAATAAAATGTAAGAGAGGCAACAGCCTCTCTTAGAAAGCGGCCGAAATGGGCCGGTATTGCAGAATCACTTCTCCGCGCTGTCTCATCTGCCTCAAGAATTCGGCGAGGTGGTCTGAGTCGCCATGCACCGAATACGTAGCCGGGCAGAAACAGTATGTTTTTCCGTTGATTTGTACTTCCGGATGCTTCACTTCGAGATGAGTCTCGCATTGTACGCATCTACACATGACATCCCCCTTTCCGACCGAAAGAGCCGATCGCACATATAAAGCATATACCCACTGTCGGCGCGCAATCTCGTTATGCACTCCTGCTATACTGAAAGGCGATGGAGTACCAAGTGCCGCAATTCATTGAGGTCGAAGATAAGATCATCGGTCCTTTGACCCTGAGACAATTCATCTATATCGCCGGCGCCGCCGGACTCTGTGTCGTATTCTTCGTCTATTTCCAATTCTTCATCGCGTTCATCCTCTCCGCGCCCGTCGTGGCGCTCGCTGTGGCGCTTGCGTTCTATAAAATAAACGGCAAGCCATTCATCGAGATACTGGAGGCCGGCTTCAGCTACTACACGCGGGCGAAGCTCTTCCTCTGGAAACATCAGGACCAGAAAATCCCCGCAAAAAGTCCTGCGGCGGCGGCATCTCCGGTGCCCCGCAACACGCCGAAGCTCACGCGCGGGAAACTCTCGGAACTCGCGTGGTCGCTCGACGTGAAGCCCTTGGGCGGCGACCTCGCCCATCGCGAATCCTAATATGGCGACACACGCGGCAGGCGCAACCCAGCAGTTCGTTCCGGTCAAAGAGATCCGGAACGGCATCATCATCCTGAAGGACGGCGGCTACCGCGGCGTGCTCATCTGCTCGTCGATCAACTTTGGACTCAAGTCGGCCGACGAACAGCACGCGATCACGCTCGGCTTCCAGAATTTCCTCAATACGCTCGACTTTTCCATCCAGATCGTCGTGAATTCGCGCCGGATGGATTTGCGCCCGTACCTCGCGCTCCTCGAGGAGAAATCTCCCGAGCAGAAGAGCGAGCTCATGCGCATCCAGCTTCGCGAATATATCGAATTCGTCCGCTCCTTCACCGACCAGGCGAACATCATGACGAAATCCTTCTATGTCGTGGTGTCGTATACGCCGCACCTCACTACTGCGATCGCGACCAGCTTCTTGCGCCGCGAGGACGCAGCGGTGAAGAGCGCGGCCGCCGAAACTTCTTTCGAAGAAGACCGTGCCCAGCTTGAACAGCGGCTCTCGCTCGTCGCCGCGGGGCTCGCGGGGACCGGCGTCCGCGCAGTCCCGCTCGGCACCGAAGAGGTCATCGAGCTTCTGTATCGCTCCTTCAATCCGGGCGAACTCGAGAATCCTATCCGTCTCGACACCTAATATGGCCCTCCTCGATTTTCTCAACCGCAAACATGCAGACAGCGCACCGACGGTGATGCCGGTTTTGCCGAAGGACATCTATAAGCAGGGGAGTCTCGACCTCGTCGACACCATCGCACCGACCGCGCTTCGGATCAGTTCGCGCGAGATAGAGCTCGGTGAGAAATTCGTCCGCGCTTTTTACACCATTTCTTATCCTCGATTCCTCTCCGACAGTTGGTTCTCACCCATCATCAACCTCGACAAGGTGCTCGACGTCTCCCTGTTCATCCATCCGATCGAGACCGAGCAGGCGCTCCGCGGTTTCCAGAAGAAAGTCGCCGAGGTCCAGAGCCAGATCAATGAGCGCGAAGCGAAGGGACTCGTCCGCGACCCCTTGCTCGACACCGCGTATCAGGACCTCGAAACCCTGCGCGACAGCCTCCAGCAGGCGCAGGAAAAACTCTTCGATGTCGGCCTCTATCTCGCGCTCTACGGCGACACAAAGGAAGAGATTGATAAGACCGAGGGCGACATCCGCGGCATCCTTGACGCGAAACTCGTCTATACGAAACCGGCGCTCTTCCAGCAGGAGCAGGGCTTCCGCTCCTGTCTCCCTTTGGGAAGCGACGAGCTCCTCATCAATTCGAAGCTGAATTCGTCGCCGCTCTCGTCGATTTTCCCGTTCGTCTCTTTCGACCTCACGAGCGACCGTGGCATCCTCTACGGCATCAACCGGCACAATTCTTCCCTCATCCTCTTCGACCGCTTCTCGCTCGAAAATTACAATTCCGTTGTCTTCGCGAAGTCCGGCTCCGGGAAGTCCTACGCGACGAAGCTCGAGATCCTGCGCTCCTTGATGTTCGGCACCGACGTCATCGTCATCGACCCCGAGCGCGAATACGAACAGCTCGCTGAAGCGACCGGCGGCCGCTCCTTCCACATTTCGCTCTCCTCCGAGAATCACATCAATCCGTTCGACTTGCCTCCGGTCAGGGAAGACGAGGATCCGAAAGATATTTTGCGCAGCAACATCATCGCGCTCGTGGGACTCTTCCGCATCATGCTCTCCGGCCTCTCTCCGGAGGAAGATGCCATCGTCGACCGCGCGCTCAATGAAACTTACGCGCTCAAGGACATCACCGGCGATTCCGACTTCACCGGCGCGGAGCCGCCCCTGCTCTCCGACTTCGAACAAGTGCTCTCCGGCATGGAGGGAAGCGAGTCCTTGGTCGAACGCCTCTCGAAATACACCCGCGGCACGTGGGCGGGCTTCCTGAATCAGCCGACCAACATCGACCTCAACCAGCAGTTCGCCGTCTTCTCGGTGCGGGACATGGAGGACGAGCTCAAACCGGTGGCGATGTACATCATCACCCACTATATCTGGAATGCCGTGCGCCACGAGATGAAGAAACGCCTGCTCATCATCGATGAAGCGTGGTGGATGATGAAGAGCGAAGACACGGCGTCCTTCCTCTATTCGCTCGCGAAGCGCGGGCGCAAATACTACCTCGGCGTCTGCACCATCACGCAGGACGTGGAAGACTTCCTCAAGAGCCCGTACGGGCGGCCGATTCTCACGAACTCTTCGCTGCAGCTCTTGCTGAAGCAGTCGCCGACGACCATCGACGTGCTTCAGCAAACGTTCAATCTCACCGACGAGGAGAAGTATCTTTTGCTCGAGGCCGGCGTCGGCGAGGGGCTCTTCTTCGCGGGACTGAAGCATGTCGCCATCAAAGTGGTCGCGAGCTACACCGAGGACCAGATCATCACCTCCGACCCGTCCCAGCTGCTCGCGATCAAACAGGAGAAAGAGCGGTATGCCGCAGAGAAAAAATAATCAGGGACCGCCGCCGGTGATGACCTGGAGAAAGGCATCGTGGGTTCTCGCCCTCGCCCTTATTTTCGATGCCCTGCGCATTGTGTTTGAGCAGTTCTGGTTCTTCGGACCGGCGCTCGCCGCGCTGTTTTGCACCATCAAGGTCGGCGACGTTGTCGGCACGACCATAGGCGGCCTCGCCTGCGGAGCGGTCTCGGTCGCGGCAGGTGTCGCGGCCGCGGCTGCGGTCGAGACCTTCGGCGTGGTGATGGCCATGGCCGTCGGATTTGCTGGATGGCTCGTCGTTGGACTCATCATCATAAAAACCAACGGACGCATATTGAAGGAGAACGCCGGGCATGCGCTCTGGTTCGTCGGCAGTCTCCTTGTGAGCGAAATCCCGATCGTCGGCACGTTCCCCGCGCTCACGGGCGTCGTAGTGAAGATGTATGCCACGCAGATCAAAAAAGACCGGGAGACCCTGAAAAAATACCAAGAGCAGCAACAAGCGGAACAAGTGGAGGAACAGTACGCCGCCGAGTTTATGCAGGTACAGGCTGCAGAGCTCGCGGAGTCAGAGGTATACTAACGATATGCGTTTCGGCCTCTTTATTGCGTTCGCTCTTCTGGTGCCCGGAGCGGCTCTGGCGCAGGCTCTTGGAGACATAGGGAACGTCTCTTCCTTCACTCTCTCGGCCAATCCCCAATATCCGGCTCCCTACAGCAAAGCGGTGCTCTCATTCCTCTCCGGAACCATTGACCTTACGAGCGCCACGCTCTCGGTGGCCGCGAACGGCAAGAGCATATACCAAGGTGCAGTCCAGCCGGTCGCCGTGCAGCTCGGGAAAGCGGGAAGTACCGTGAGAGTGGTGGCGACCATAACTGCGGGAGGATCCTCCTTCACCCAGTCGGCGATCATCCAGCCCCAAGATGTGTCGCTCATCGCTGAACCCATCTCCTCGGCGCCTCCGCTGTATCCGGGGAAATCGCTCGTCCCGCTTGAGGGAAGTGTGCGGGTCGTCGCGCTGGCAAGCTTGAAAAATGCGGACGGCACGGCGCTCAATCCCTCCACGCTCTCGTACTCATGGACCGTTGACGGCATGCAAATTGCAAACTCCTCCGGCATCGGCAAGACCGCGCTCATGGTCGCGTCGCCGCTCCAGTATCGCTCGCGCGATGTCTCGGTCGCGGTGCAGAGCCAAGACGGCAGTCTTGTCGGCGGCGCCACGCTCTCGCTCACGGCGCTCGACCCCTCCGTACGCATTTACGAGAACGACCCTCTGCTCGGCATCCGCTTCGACCACGCGCTCTCCAACGGATATGCCATTACCGGCGCGGAGTCGACGCTGTATGCGGCGCCATTTTCGCTCCCGACCACGAACGGGGATCCGCTCATCCAGTGGTTCCTGAACGGCACGGCCGCACAAACGGGCAGTTCCATAACGCTCCGGCCCACCGGAAGCGGACAAGGGACTGCGTCGCTTTCGCTTGTCGCCTCGGCGGGGACCCTTGCGAGGGCGACCGCGTCGCTCTCGCTCATTTTCGGCGCGAAGCCGGGAGCTAACTTCTTCGGTCTATGAAAAAAATCATGCTCTTGTCGATTCTGTTTGTTTCCTTCGGATTCGTGCCGCACGTCCTCGCCCAGAGCGGGTTCGTCCCGCTCGCGCCCATCCCCGGCCTTACTCAGGGAGTGACAGCAGATCAGGCCGGGCTCGCGAGCTTCTTTAATAATCTCTACAAATACCTCATCGGACTTGCCGCGGCGCTCGCGGTCATTATGATTACGTGGGGCGGTCTTGAGATCGCGATGAATAAAGATGATGTCAGCAAGATAACCGACAGCAAAGGGAGAATTTACAACGCCATCTTCGGCCTCGTGCTCGTCCTCTCGCCGGTACTCGTCTTCTCTATCATCAATCCGAGCATTTTAAATCTGTCTTTGAATCTCCCACCGCTTGATACAAAATCAACGCAAACCCCGACCTCGGCGAATACGAGCACCACCGTAACCGAAAAAAATAATACTGATGTCGGTGCCAATGTTGCACAGCTTCAGCAACAATGTCGAGATAAAGGAGGCACTCCACAGACAAATTCGAATGTTGTGGGCGGGACCGTCACCGTGACTTGTGATATGTCCCCTCCGATTCAAGCCGGTTCTCAGATAACACCTGCTCAGTGTGCAAATCTTCCGTCTCCTACTATGTACACTGGGTACACGTGCAGCACCGCGCCGACGAGCATGACAAGCTTCCAACAAGCCGGCGGATACACCTGCAACGACCTCGTTGGCGGCGGATTGTGCTTGCATAAATAATATGCGACGCGCACTCATCATCATAGCGGTCGTGCTCGTACTCCTCGGGATCGGGGCGTTCGTTTACTTTATGTTTTTCAGCAGTCCTTCGGGCGTTGCGGTCGCTCCGGGCGGCACCGCGAACCTCCCCGTGGCGGGGCAGACAAGCGCGGGGAATGGACCCGGTGGAACGACGAGTACGCCCGGCTCTCCTGCGAGCGCGCCCGTTCCCGTCTCCGCGCGGCTGGTGAAGATAAGCGCGGGGCCGGTCGTGCCGGGCGAAGGCGTCATCTCCAAGCCCGGCCTCGCGAGTTCTTCTCCGGAAACAACGATTAATTACATCGAACGGCAGAGCGGCAATATCTTTTCCTACAGCACGCTCACCAAAGCGCTGACGCGCACCAGCAACAAAACGATTCCGGGCATCGAGTCCGCTTCGTGGCTTCCTGACGCGTCGCTCGCATTCGTCCGGTATCTCTCAGGCGCCAATTTCTCGACCATCAATACCTACGCGCTTTCTACCAGCAGTTCCATCGGCTTCTTCTTACCACAAAATCTGGTCGACATCGCTGTTTCTTCCGCCAACATCCTCACACTCGCTTCAGGCGTGAACGGCTCCACCGCTTCGCTTGCACGGACGGACGGTTCGCACGCGGCAACGGTGTTCGCCACGCCGCTCTCCTCGCTCCGCGCCTCTTTCGCGGGGAAGGGTCAGTACCTCGCCTTCACCAAGCCGTCTGCAGCGCTTCCGGGCGATGCGTTCCTCGTCGATGCGTCCGGCCGCTTCTCGCGCATCGCGGGGCCGAATAATGGCCTGGTCGCTCTTGCGAGCCCTTCGGGGAAATGGCTCCTCGTGAGCTACACGCTCGGTACGGGGATGCAGACGGAGCTTGTGAACACCGCGACGGGCGAGGCGCTCCCGCTCCCCGTCGCGACCATTGCGGACAAGTGCGTGTGGACAGCCGACGATGCGGCGATCTACTGCGGCATCCCCGTGAACCCGCCGTCCGGTTTCGCGTATCCTGACGACTGGTACCAGGGCGCCGTTTCCTTCAACGACCGTATTTGGAAGATACAGGTCTCGGGCCGCTACGCGGAACTCATGCTTGATTTCAATAAGGAGACGAAAACGCCTCTCGATGCGGAATCTCTCGCCGTCGACCGCGCGAACACCACGCTTGTGTTCGTCAATAAAAACGACGGCTCACTCTGGAGCTACTCGCTCTAGCACGGATATTTCGGCCGCAATGGCGCGCCGCACATACAGCTCTTGGAGCGAGCCGGCGAGATTCGTTGCGATGAAATAGAGCGCAATGGCGCCGGAGGTCGTGTAGGAGATCGCCGCGATAAGAAAAGGAAAGACGTACTTCAACTGCATGCCGACCACTTTTTGGAAATCGCCCTGCGCGCTGCCGGAGGAGGGCTTCATCGTTCCCGAGAGCGCCAGGTGCGCTTGGAGGAATTGGGTGAGGCCGGCGAGCACCGCCAGCACGAGGCTCTTCCCGGTGACTGAAATCACTCCGAGGAACCGGAGCGACACCGCGTGCGGGAGCGGCGTGAGCGTATAGAGCCGCGCCGCGTCGAGCGTGAGGAACGGCTCGTAGCGGAATACCCCGTAGAGCGCGAGAAGGACGGGAATCTGGATGAAGACCGTGAGGATGCTCGCGAAGGGATTCACTTCGGCTTCGCGATAGAGCGCGAGCGTTTCGAGCGCCTCTTTTTCTTTATCGCCTTTATGCTTTTCCTTCAGCTCCTTTATCTTCGGCTCCAGTATCTTCATTGCGCGCTGGGTGCGCGCCGCCGAGAGCGAGAAAGGGAGGAGTATGAGCCGGATGAGGAGGGTGAGCAGGATGACGGCAACGCCGACGTCCCCGCCGGGCGTGAGCGCGATGAACGCCACGAGTGCGTTGTAGATGGGGTTATAGAAAACGACGTGGAAAAAAGTTGATATCACGAAAGAAGTTTTTTTATTTCTGTGTGGATGTCCTCGTAGCTTACACTACTCGCGGACGCTTTTGGGAACACAATGACGGCGGGCGGAAGGGGAAGGGTTCGGAGCGCCGCGAGCACGCGGCGCTTGATGCGGTGCCGCGTGACCGAAAGGCGGGCGGTCTTCTTTGACAGCACGACAGCATATCCTTTCGCTTCTTTAGAAACGACCGCCATGAAATGGGGCGAAGAAAGCCGGCGACCGGTTTTGAGGACGGCGGGGAACAGCGCGCGCGGGAGTCGTTCTCGGCGGGAGAACACGAGGAATTAGGCCGTCAAACTCTTGCGGCCGGCGCGCCGGCGGCCCTTGATAATGTTCCGGCCGGCGCTTGTCTTTGAGCGCGTGAGGAATCCGTGCGTCCTCGCGCGCTTCCGTTTCTTCGGTTGATAGGTCATTTTCCCCATAGAAATAGCAAATTAGATTATGCACATGATACTAACAGGTTCTCCACGAAAAACCAGAGTGTCTTCTTTTTGCCGGAGCGGTATACTCCAGAAACTATGGATAAAGGAAATCCGCGAGAACTCTGGGAGTACGTGCTGACGCAGGTCGAACTCTCCATCTCTGCAGCGAATTTCAACACGTGGTTCCGCAACAGCTTCATCGTGCGCATCGGGGAGGACGGCGTGCTGTACGTCGGCGTCCCGAGCCAGTTCTACAAAGACTGGTATTTGAAGAAATTCCACACGCTCCTTCTGAAGATCGTGCGCGGCATCTCCTACGAGTTTCGCAATATCGAGTATCTCATCGTCAAAGACGACCACCGCAAGGCGCCAAAAGAGGTAAAGAGTAATATGCGGGGCGCGCTGGAACTTCCTTTGGACGAATTCTACATCAATAAAAGCGACAATCTGAACCCGCGCTACACGTTTGATACGTTCGTCATCGGCTCGTTCAACAATCTTGCGTATGCGGCCGCACAGGCGGCGCTTGGCCGCCCCGGCATCACGTACAATCCTCTTTTTATTTACGGGGACACGGGACGCGGAAAGACACACCTCATCCAGGCCATCGGAAACCAATTTAAAAAACAGTATCAGGGACGGAAAGTGTTTTATCTCACGTCAGAAAAATTTGCAGTCGATTACACCGACTCGGTGCAGGCGGGTTCCGCGAACCGCTTCAAAGATAAATACCGTCAGTACGACCTTCTCATCATGGATGACGTCCAGTTCCTCTCAAAGAAGGAAAAAACCCAGGAAGAGCTATTCCACCTCTTCAATGCGCTCCATGATACGAATAAACAGATTATTTTCTCCTCTGACCGTTCGCCGGCGTCCATTCCCGACATCGCCGAACGCCTCAAGGGGCGTTTAGCGAGCGGTATGGCCATCGATATCGGAGAACCGGATACCGAATCCCGCATGGCTATCGTCCAGAAAAAGGCGGCGTTGCATGGGGTTATCCTCTCGGACGAGGTTATTGAGTACGTTGCGACGTCGATGAGCGGTTCCATCCGCGAGCTCGAAGGTATGGTAAATAATATCGTCTGCCATACCCAGGTGAAAGGCTCCGCCCCCGACATCGCCGAGGTGCGCCAGTCGCTCCGGTCCTTCACTCGGCCGCAGAAAAATATCTCCGTAAAAAATGTTGTTGATAAAGTCGCTGAATTCTATGGTATT
>JAGWZP010000035.1 GCA_018968865.1 Patescibacteria group bacterium
CTCGAATTCTGGCTCCTCACGCTCGGGCCCACCATTATCGCGTTTATGTTCATTGGGCTCCTCTTCTGGTTTCTCTCGCGCCAGATGCGGGGTGCGGGTATGCAGGCATTCAGCTTCGGGCAGTCGAAGGCCCGCGTCATCGATCCGGCCGACTCCTCTCAGCGCGTTACCTTCGCTGATGTTGCGGGCGCGCGCGAAGCGAAGGAAGAACTCCTTGAGATTGTCGATTTCTTGAAGAGCCCGAAGAAATTCCTCGACATCGGCGCGCGCATCCCGAAAGGCATCATCCTCATGGGCGCGCCGGGCACCGGCAAGACGCTCCTCGCACGCGCGGTCGCTGGCGAGGCCGGTGTGCCGTTCTTCTCCATCTCGGGCTCCGAGTTCGTGGAGATGTTCGTCGGCGTCGGCGCCTCGCGCGTGCGGGACCTCTTCCAGCTTGCGAAGAAAGCTGCACCGGCGATTATCTTCGTCGATGAGATTGACGCCGTCGGGCGCGTGCGCGGCGCGGGTGTTGGCGGCGGCAATGATGAGCGCGAGCAGACGTTGAACCAGATTCTCGTCGAGATGGATGGCTTCGAGCCTGCCGAGAAGGTCGTTGTCATGGCGGCGACGAATAGGCCCGACGTCCTCGACCCGGCTCTCCTGCGCCCCGGCCGCTTCGACCGACGCGTGACCATCGATCTGCCGGATCGGCGTGATCGCGAAGAGATATTGAAGATTCATGCGCGTACGAAACCGCTCGGTCCGGACGCCAATCTCTCTGTCGTCGCGGAGCGCACGCCGGGCTTCTCGGGCGCCGAACTCTATTCGCTTATGAACGAAGGCGCGATTCTCGCCGCTCGCGAGAACCGGAAAGAGATCACGCAGTATGACCTCATCCGCTCCATCGAGAAGGTGATGCTCGGGCCGGAGCGGAAAAGCCACCTACTCTCGAAGAAAGAAAAGGAACTCACCGCGTATCACGAGGCCGGCCACGCGCTTGTCTCCTCTGTCCTTCCAAACGCCGATCCGGTACACAAGATTTCTATCATCAGTCGCGGCCGCGCCGCCGGCTACACGCTGAAGCTGCCCTTTGAAGACAAGAAGATGCAATCGAGGAAGCAGTTCTTCGACGATATTGCCGCGACGCTCGGCGGCTACGTCGCGGAGGAGATGCTCTTCGACGACGTGACGACGGGGCCATCGAACGATTTAGCGGTCATCACCGCGCTCGCGCGCAACATGGTCGCACGCTTCGGGATGAGCGAGAAGCTCGGGCCCATCGCCTTCGGCGAGCGGCAGCTGGGGAACGAGCCGTACTCCGAACACGTCGCGGCGGAGATCGACGCCGAGGTCTCGCGCATCATCGCCGAGGCGAAAGAGCGCGCGAAGAAAGTGCTCACAGAACACCGCAGCGCGCTCGACGCGATCGCGAAGGAACTTATCGAAAAGGAGACCATCGAACGAAGCGAGTTTGAGAAATTGCTTATCGCGAACGGCATCACGCCCAAGAAACCCGAAGAAGAAGGAATTACCATTGCTCCCGGAGCTGCTGGTGGGAATCTCGCGTAAAGAATAAAAAGAATCAACCCCCGGTGCGCGTAGGCGCGCCGGGGGTTCTTGCAGCGTCGTTCACAAATGTTTCCAACCACACGTCGGACATTCTGAGCCATTTTTTATGCTGAACACGCGCCGCCGGTAGCTGCACACGAACCAGTGCGCAACTTGCTTTAGGTACTTCCAGAGACTGGGAAACTCTTCCTTATCGCTGACGCAGGACTGCATTGGCGCCTCCTCTCTTCAGAAAGATCCGCGATGAACACTAACACGCGTGCCTAGACGCGCCAAACAGTGTAAATTATGACTGTTACCGCCCCTAGCTTAATGGTTAAAGCCCCGAGCTTATACCTCGGTGAGTCCTGGTTCGAGTCCAGGGGGGCGGACTAAAGCGTCAAGACGTCACCGAGACTGGGTGTTGATAACTCCGCTTCACGCATCACGCTGAACTGATATTCTGCTTCTTATAGTATGCGGTGGCTACGTTCCCCTTTGAAAGTGCTTGTTTTTGTTGGCATTCTCATGTCTGGCATGCCGCTTCTCGCGCA
>JAGWZP010000022.1 GCA_018968865.1 Patescibacteria group bacterium
CGCGATCATCGAGACGGCGAAGATGCCGACGAAGGTGCCGATGATAAGCATCAGAACCGGCTCGATGATGGTGGAAAGGTCTTTCGTCTCCTGGGCGACGTTCTCTTCATAAAATTCCGCAATCTGCTTCAGCATCTCCGCGACTTTGCCGGTTTCTTCCCCGACGGTCAGCATGTCGCTCATCAATATCGGATACAGCCGCGTGTGCTCGGAGAACGAGGTCGAGAGGAGCTCGCCCTTTTTGACATGCTCCTCGGCTTCGCCGATGACTTTTGCGAAGGCGTCCGCGTGCACCACTTCTTTCGTGATGGAAAGGGCGTCGAGGATGGGCACGCCGGAGGCGAGGAGCGACGAGAGCGTCCGCGCGGCGCGCGCGGTATACGTTTCGCGCACGAGTTCGCCGACGACCGGCATGTAGAGCGCTCCCGCAAGCACGATGTTGCTTCCCACTCTTGACCGCACGAAGACGATGCCTCCCGCCACAAGGACGACAAGTGAGAGAAACACGAGTGCGACATTAGCCACCATGAAGTTCGACAAGCTGACGATGATCTGAGTGGTGAGCGGTACCGCTACCCCGAGCTGCGTGAACGTCTTGGTCAACGTCGGGACGACGTAGATGAGCATCAAAATACCGACGATGAACACGGCTGAGATGACGATGGAAGGATAGATCATTGCGCCTTTTATCTTGCGGATGAGCTCTTCGGAGCGCTCCATTTGGAGTCCGACGATCATCAGGGCGTCGGAGAGGGAACCCGATTCCTCACCCGCGCGCACCATCGCGGTGAATAGTTCAGGAAAAACGTTCGTATGGGCTGCGAGCGCCTCATGAAACGAAGAACCTTTCTTGATGGCATCGGTAAGTTCGACAATGATCGCTTTTAGATGTTTGTTGCCCGACTGCCGTTCGATGACCGAGAGCGCGCGGGAGAGCGAGAGACCGGCGGAAAGCATCGCGGAGAGGTTCCGCGCCATCCGGATAACTTCGGAGCGCTTCACGCCGGTGCTGATGTTGTACGAGAGCCATGCGGGAAGCTTGAATATTTTCTCCGCTTCGGAGAGTTCAATGACCACCCCGCCCTCTTTCTGCACTTGTTCATAGACCGCGAATCGCGACGGCGCTTCAAAGAAGCTTGCGGTATCCGGCACGCCTTCTTTGCGTATCGTGGCGCGGAATCGCATGGTTATTCGGTGATGGCGCGGAGCACCTCTTCGAGACTGGTGATGCCGCGCGCGGCTTTGTAGAGGCCGTCTTCAAACATGGTCAGCATGCCTTCCTTCTTCGCCTGCTCCTCGATGGCGCCGCTCGTGCTCGATGTGAGGATGATGTCGCGGATGGCGGGCGAAATGGCAAGCACCTCGTGGATGCCGATGCGGCTCTTGTACCCGTCTTCGCATTCGGCCGAAGGGATGGGCCGGTAGAACGGAATCTCATCGAGCGTGGTGCCGCTCTTCACCAGCTTTTCTTCCTTCAACGTCTTGAATGCGACATTGAATTCCTCCTCGCTCGCGATTTTCGCGCGCGTGGTCGCATCCAGCGAATATTCCTCCTTGCTGTCGCAGAGCTTGCGCACGAGCCGCTGACCGATGATGACGCGGAGCGTCGAGACCAAGAGGAACGGCTCGACGCCCATGTCGATGAGGCGCGGGATGGCGCCGGCGGCGCTGTTGGTGTGGATGGTGGAGAGGACGAGATGGCCGGTGAGCGCGGCGTTGATCGCGAGCGACGCGGTTTCGCTGTCGCGGATCTCGCCGACCATGATGATGTCCGGGTCCTGGCGCACGAGCGAGCGGAGACCGCTCGCGAAGGTGAAGCCGATCTGCGGATTCACCTGCGTCTGGTTCACGCGCTTCATCTGGTATTCGATCGGGTCCTCGACCGTCGAGATGTTCACGTCCGGCTGGTTCAAAATATCGAGCATCGTGTAGAGCGTCGTCGTTTTGCCGCTTCCCGTGGGTCCCGACACGAGGATGATGCCGGTCGTCTGAGTGAGCGCATGGTGGATGCGCTCCATGTTCTCGCCATGGAGCCCGAGCACGTCCAGCGTGAATCCTTCGCCGGTCTCGCGCAAAAGACGCATGACGGTCTTCTCGCCGAAGAAGGTCGGGAGGATGGAGACGCGGAATGAGACGCGATCGGCTTCGGTCTCCATCTTGAACCGGCCGTCCTGCGGCAGGCGCTTTTCGTCGAGCTTGAGATTGGAGAGCACCTTGATGCGCGCGACGATGCCGGCGGCGGCGGTTTTCGGCAAAGTCATCGCGTCGTGCAGGATGCCGTCGATGCGGTAGCGGATCAGCACTTCATTTTCCATCGGCTCGATGTGGACGTCGGAAGCGCCTTGCACGATGGCGTGCCGCAGCAGGGTGTCGACGATGCGCACGATCGGCAAGTCTTCGGCCATCTTCTTGAGCTCGTCGCCCGAGAGTTCCCGCCCGCCCTCCGCCACGTCGCGTATCTTTCCCGCTTCGGTAGAAATAATGTCGCCGAACTCGTCTTTGAGCGACTTCTGGTACTGCAGGAGCGCGTGCTTGATGCTCTCGGCGTCGGTCAGGCGCGACAGTATCTTCAGTCCCGTCTTCTTGCGCACCGAGTCGATGGAAGCGAGGTCTTCGACGTCAAGCATCGCCACTTCGAGCGAATCCCCTTCTTTCTTGTACGCAATGATGTTGTGCGTACGCGCGATCGGCTCCGGAATGAGCGCAAGCACGTCGACAGGAATGTGGTGTTCTTTGAGATTCACGAACGGGATGCCGAGCACGTACGCCTGGATGCGCCGGAGCGCGTCCTCGGTCAGGGAGCCGCGCGACACGAGCACGTCGCCGAGCGATTGCCCGCGCGCTTTCGCCTCTTCATCGGCGGCATCGATCTCTTTCTTGGCGACGAGGCCCGAGTCGATAATGAACTCTTTCAGTTCCCCTTCCGAAACGTGCATATGTAGGCAGTATAACGTGCCCCGCCCCGGGCGGGGCGCGCATTGCACAGGAGAAGCCGAAAACTTGCAGAGGAGCGAGTATCCCGCTATATATGAATGTGGAACGTAGATGTTTGTTCCGTATTTTTGCAAATCTTTTTTGAAAGGACATACCGATGGGACATAACGGGAGTGCGGTACACGTCACGGGAACGCTTATGGAAATAAATAGCAGGCTCGCGGTCATGTCGTCGAGCCAGTTCATTGTTCCTTTGCGGACGCGCGAAGAACATCTGGTCGTAATCAGCGATGACGTCGGCCACAAAATCAAACGCCTCTGCACGCTCCAAAGGATGCTGGACAAGGAGTGCCAGACGCTTATCGCTCAAGGGGAAAAAGAAGCCTCTGATATGAAAGCGGATCTTTGCGACATCGTCGGCCGGATTCTCCGGAACGAAGTCTGCCGGCACCATCCGGAACTTCTCCGCAAACCGTTCGTGATTTGCAGCGACTGGACGCTGTGCTGGGAGAAGACCGAAACGGAAACAAGAAGCCTTGCTCTCGAGCACGCCGAATCGGACGATTTCCTCCGGCATCAGGCCGCGAGATAACCGCACGCGTTCCTTCAATAAGCCGCTCCTCGGAGCGGCTTCTTTTTCGCACGACGATGCGTGATGCAATCTCTAATGCTGGATACGCACTCTCAAACGACCAGCGAGATCTTCAAATCGATTAACAAGCAAGCTTGCTTGGCGCCGTGTTTCTGCATCATTTGGATTTTTATCGAGTCTGTCCATAAGCTCATCAAACGCGCCCGTCGGACCGAGATCTTCCAGCAATTTTTCAATAGGATCTATCGCCTTGCTCGGGTCCATATGGAAGCTCTCCGATGTGTTCAGTCTATTTTTTTGATCTTCCCAAGAAGCTTCCCGCATTCCTTCGATGTCCATGCATGTTGTATAAGCAAATAAGTGCCTAAAGTATACCCCGTATGCAGATCCTTGCAAAATATTGAGTGCGAGGTATACTTGCCAGCACGTGAACGCCCCTTCGGGGCTTTCTTTATAAACGTGCGACATACATATTCCATATGATTGACTTAAAGACCATCAATGCAGTGCTCGGGGAGTTCGAAGACCGAGGCATCAGCCGCGCCACCATGATAGAAGCCATCGAGAGCGCGATGGCGACCGCCTACAAGCGCGAATACGGCAAGCGCGGGCAGATCGTCCACGCCAAGCTCGACCTCAACACCGGCACCATAAGCTTTGAACAGGTGAAGACTGTCGTGGATGACACGACGGTGCGCTTCCCTGCACCCGGCGAGGAGTTTCCCGAAGAACACGCGCACGCGTTCCATGCCGACGAAGAGCATCTCGCGGAGGGCGAATTGCCGCGCTTCGACCCCGAGAAGCACATTCTCCTCGCGGACGCGAAGCTGATGAAGCGCGGCGTCACGCTCGGCGAAGAGATCATCTTCCCGCTCGAGCCGCAGGACGACTTCGGCCGCATCGCCGCGCAGACCGCCAAGCAGGTCGTCATCCAGAAAGTGCGCGAGGCCGAAAAGCTCTCCATGATGGAGGAATTCGGCGAGAAGAAAGGCGAGATCGTGGGCGGCATTGTCCAGCGCATGGAGCGCGGCGCCATCTTCGTCGACCTCGGCCGCACGACCGGCATTATTCCCTACGAGGAACAGATACCGGGCGAGCGCTACCGCATGGGCGAACGCATCCGCGCGTACCTCTACGCGGTGGACGAAGGCTTCCGCGGCGTGTACCTGCGGCTCTCCCGCGCGCATCCGAAGTTCGTGGTGAAGCTGTTTGAAATGGAAGCGCCGGAGCTCGCCTCGGGCGCGATCGAAGTGAAGGCGCTTGCGCGCGAGCCGGGCAGCCGCACGAAAATCGCGCTCGCCTCGAAGGACCCGCACGTCGATCCGGTCGGCTCCCTGGTCGGCCAGCGGGGCGTGCGCGTCTCAACCGTGATGAGCGAACTCGGCGGCGAACGCATCGACATCATCGAATGGAACGACGATGCCGCGGCCTTCATCAAGGAGGCGCTCTCCCCCGCCACCCCGCTCGAGGTGGTGCTCGATGAAGCGGACCACCGCGCGACGGTCACCGTCGCCGAAGACGAGCAGTCGCTCGCCATCGGGCGCGGCGGACAGAATGTCCGGCTCGCGGCGAAGCTCACGGGCTGGAACATCGATATCGTGTCCGCCGGCGGAACCGAAGTCGCGGAATCCGATGGCGAAACGGTTGCCGTTATCCCGACGGAAGAAGATCCCGCCGAAGCGGT
This sequence comes from Patescibacteria group bacterium, assembly GCA_018968865.1. Next base: position 5,211 of record JAGWZP010000022.1, read on the forward strand.
CGGCATCATGCCGACCGAGAGCATCGAGCTCGTGGAGCATGCCGCTCAGGAAGTGACGGAACTGCCGGCCGAAGAGGAGCTCACGGAGCTCCCTGCGAGCGACGAGACCGTTGCGGACGCGACCGAAGATCGCGACACAGCGAAAGACGAATAAACGCCCGAAACAAGGTTCGACCTTGGGAATCGGATTTAAGGTCGAACCTTGTTTCGGGTATAATGGACACCTATGAACTTACTGCACGATGTGAGCCCGGGAACGAAAGACGCGATGAACGTCATCATTGAGATACCCAAAGATTCGCACAATAAATACGAGATCGACAAGAAGACCGGCCTCATTAAGCTCGACCGCGCGAATTATTCGGCGGCGGCGTACCCGTTCGACTACGGTTTCGTGCCCCAGACCCTGTGGGACGATGGCGATGCGCTCGACGTCATCGTGCTCACCACGTATCCCCTGAATGTGGGCGTCTTGGTCGTCGCGCGACCGGTCGCCATCCTCCATATGGTGGATGGCGGCGATGCCGATGAAAAAATCATCGCCGTGCCGGTTGAAGATAAGCGCTGGGACGACGTGCGGGACCTCGCGGATATCAATAAGCACACGCTGAAGGAGTTCGTGCACTTCTTCGAGACCTACAAGGACCTTAAAGGGAAACCGGTCGAGGTAAAGATCGACGGCTATGAGGGCGCCGCGAAAGCAAGGGAGGCTTTCGAGCGCGCACACAAGATGTATCACGATCACCCAGTAGGCGATTCTGCTGAATCGAAATAATATGGAACCCGAAAAACTTCTTCATTCCGGCGAGGTGCTGCACATCGAGGCTCCCGAAGCCGCAGCGCCGGCGGTGCCCGCCGCGACGCCGCCGGGAGTCCCGTCGCCTGCGGCGCAATCCTGGGGTGTGGTCATATCGATTATCGTCATCGTGCTCATGATTACCATCGGCGCCTTTTACGCGTGGGGCGAGCGCATCGCGCAAAATCGCGTATTCACCGCGCCGACAACGGCCCAATAGCACTTAGCCTAACTTTTACCTATGAAATACACCCAACCCCGCGCCTCGATGCTCGTCCCGATGGTCATCGAGAAGAGCCAGTTCGGCGAGCGCGCCTATGATATTTACTCGCGCCTCCTCAAGGAGCGTATTGTCTTCCTCGGCGGCCCCATCGACGACGACGTCGCAAATCTCGTCATCGCCCAGCTCCTCTTCCTCGAAGCGGAGGACCCGAAGAAGGACATTTCGCTCTACATCAATAGTCCGGGCGGCTCCGTGACCGCGACCTTGGCGATGGTGGACACGATGAACCACGTGAAGCCTGCGGTCTCGACCGTCTGCGTCGGCATGGCGGCCTCGGGCGCGGCCATCCTCCTTTCCGCGGGAGCGAAGGGCAAGCGCTATGCGCTCCCGAACGCCGAAGTGATGATCCACCAGCCGCACGGCGGCGCCGAGGGCCAGGCGACTGACATTGAAATTACCGCGAAGCAGATACTGAAGCTCCGCGCCGTCCTGAACAAGATTCTCTCCAAGAATACCGGCCAGCCGCTCGCGAAAATCGAGAAGGATGTCGAGCGCGACTTCTTCATGACCGCCGACGAAGCCAAGAAGTACGGCCTCGTGGACAAGGTATTTAATTAAAAATAGACGGCGCAAGTCTTCCTAAGGCGGTCCGGAGGTGCTCGCTTAAGGGAAGCGCACGCGCTTCTAGGATGGTGAACCATCCGTACCCTTGACCTTCATGTAACACAATAGGTTTTGACGGATTGTATTTTTCTATAAAGAGATGTTCAGGTCCTTCGTGTATGAGGACAGGGTTTTGCAGCCGGTATTCAATTTCTTCAAAACATTCCCGCCGCACCGCCTGTTCCGGCGTTTCATCTCCCTCAATGCCGCCGCCGAAACAACCCCACAGATTCGGACTGCGCGGCGCATCGGGGCTCCGGTGTTGCAGGAGGATCTTGCCGTCTCCGGTGTAGAGCACAATCAGTGCAGACCGGCGTTTTTCCATAGTGATGGTTATAACGCAGAGCGTGCGGCATCGGTTTCGCCGGCGCGCTCCGTTTATGGTAGAGTCCCCGTATACCGCGCTGCTGCCTGACTGTTCCGGAAGATACGCTGCTGTTCCCTCGCTTTTAAACCTCATCCTGATTCGCACCGCGCGAAGAAGGACTAACCCAACGGGCGTATGTCACTCAACATCATATTGATCATGCTTGCGCTCTCGGGCGTCGGCGGCGTTGTGCTCGGCTACGTGCTGCGCGTCCTCATCGGACTCGCGAGCCGCGGTTCGGTCGAGCTTGATACGAAACGGAAACTGCTCCAAGCGAAGGAGCAGGCGGCGAAGATCATCGCCGATGCGGAATTCCGCGGGGCGGTCATCGAGACCGAGCGGCTCGCGCCCATCGAGGAGCGCGAAGAGAAATTGTCGGCGCGGGAAGAACGCGTGGCATCGCGGGAGGAGTTCCTCGATTCGCGCCAGCGCGATCTCGATGAAAAAGAGGACGAGGTGCGCGCGCGCGAAGTGGAAGCGGCGCGCGCGCGAAGCGAGGCGGAGGTGCTCGTGGCCGAACGCTCGAAGGAACTCGCGAAAGTCGCGCATCTCTCTGTCGACAAGGCGCGCGAGGAACTTTTTTCAGAACTAGAGCGCACGCACGAAGAAGCGATCCTGCTGCGGTTGCAGAAGCTCGCCGCGCATGGCCGCGAACGCCTCGAGGACAAGGCGCGCGCCATCCTCACGACCACCATTCACCGCCTCGGGAACGCGGTGAATGCCGAAGTCATGTCGCTCTCGGTGGCGCTCCCGTCGGAGGATATGAAGGGGAAGATCATCGGCAAGGAAGGGCGCAATATCAAGGCGTTCGAGCGTGCGACCGGCGTGGATGTGCTCATTGACGACGCGCCGGACCGCATTACGCTCTCGTCGTTCGACCCTTTGCGCCGCGCCATTGCGAAGATCGCGCTCGAGAAACTCATTCTCGACGGCCGCATCCAGCCGGTCAAAATAGAGGAGACGGTGGAGAAGACGCGCGCCGAGGTCGCGGACATCATCAAACAAAAAGGCGAAGCGGCGGCGTACGAAGCCGGCGTCATCGGCCTTGACCCAAAATTGACCGCGCTTCTGGGGCGTCTGCATTTCCGCACTAGCTTCGGACAGAACGTGCTTCAGCATTCCATTGAAATGGCGCATATCGCCGGCATGCTCGCGACCGAGCTCGGCGCTGATGCAGCGGTTGCGCGCGCCGGCGCCCTCCTGCACGACATCGGCAAAGCGGTTGACCACGAGGTGCAGGGCACGCACGTGGAGATCGGGCGCCGGATATTGGAGAAGTTTGGCGTGGATACGCGCATTATTCTTGCGATGCAGTCGCACCATGAGGAGTATCCGTACGAAACGCCGGAGGCGATCATCGTCCAAGTGGCGGATGCCATTTCAGGCGGCCGCCCGGGCGCCCGCCGCGATACGGTGGACCGCTATTTGGAGCGCCTCGGCGACCTCGAGCGCCTCGCCGCCACCTTCCCGGGCGTGGAGAAGGTATATGCCATCGCCGCCGGCCGCGAGATTCGCATCTTCGTGAACCCGGGCAAGGTCTCCGACATCGCGATGCACACGCTCGCCCGCGATATCGCGAAGCGCATCCAGGGTGAACTCAAATATCCGGGCGAAATCAAGGTGAATATCATTAGAGAGAACAGGGTCGTGGAGTTCGCGCGTTAATTTTACTTCATTTCGCATTGTTCACGCCGGCCTGTAAAGCCCTATTGCGTAATGTGGCGCATTTCCTATACTTCTTCCCATACCCACCCCCATGAGGCCGTGGGGATTACCAGCTAGCAGATTCTCATGAACAAAGCAGACATCGTAGACAAGGTGCACGGCGTTCTCGGCTCCACGAAGGCCGACGCCGAGCGCGCAGTTGAGACCATGATTGACTCTATCGTTCACAGCCTCAAGGCTGGCGAGGAAGTGTCCATTGCCGGCCTCGGCATTTTTGCGACGAAGGCGCGCCCGGCGCGCCAGGGCCGCAATCCCCGCACGGGCGAGACGATTCACATCGCGGCGACTCGCACCGCGAAGTTCCGCGCCGCAAAGGCGCTCAAGGACGCGGTGAAGTAAGCTCGCAAAGCCGAGCTTGCTCCCTGCGCTCGCTCGGAAGAATGAAATAGGAATCTCATTCTTCCCTCGCTCGCTTGGTAGTGGGCTTCTCTCCCAAGAGGAAAATCAAAAACCCCGCATCCGCGGGGTTTTTGCTTACTGTATCGGCTGTTTTGAAGGTACTGTCTTGTTGTCTTTATATAAATTGTAGAGATCTTCTTTGACCTGAACCAGGATGTTCTCGTACACCGCCTTCATCTTCCCTAGTTTCTCGGGCTCAAGTGCGAGCTTTTTTATCAAATCGTCCCTCTGATTTATCAGACTGCTCTCTTTTGCGGAATAGTTTTCAACTTTCTTATCATAGGACGTTTTCCCGATTGAGCCGCCTTCCATAGTCATGTGATCGCAAGTATACCAACTGGGCAGTTTATTTCAAATACCTCTTTTTCTTCAGTTTGTCGGGCAGGTACGATTCGGTCTCGGGCTTCATATCCCATCCCTCGTACCCCTTTCCATATTCCAGTTCCTTCATCAGCTTGGTGACTGGGTTGCGGATTTTCTTCGGAACGGGCAGATTGCCGTGTTCGTGCACGTCCGCCTGCGCGGCACGGAGCGCGTTATACGCGGAGCGGTCCTTCTTCGCCTGACAGAGATAGGCGACGCCGTGGCCGAGGTTGATAGCGCATTCGGGGTAGCCGATGGTCTCGCACGCGCGGAAGACGGCGTTCGCGACCACAAGCGCGGTCGGCTGGGCGAGTCCAATGTCCTCGCTCGCGAACACGACCATCCGCCGCGCGATGAAGAGCGGATCCTCCCCCGCTTCCACCATGCGTGCGAGGTAGTAGAGCGCGGCATCCGGTTGGGACGCGCGCATGCTCTTAATGAATGCGCTGATGGTGTCATAGTGCTCCTCGCCTTTCTTGTCGTAGCGCAGGTGCGGCGATTCCAGCGCCTTGTTCAGCGTGTCTGCGGTCACTTCCCCGTACAGCGACTGCGCACCCTCCATCATCCCGAGCGCCTTTCGCGCGTCGCCGTTGCTGTAGCCGAGTAGCCAGTCGAATGCATCTTTCTTCACTTTCAGTTTCGTGCGCTTCACGATGGCGCGGAGCGCTTCTTCGGAAAGCGGTTCAAGCACAAACACGCGGCACCGCGAGAGAAGCGGCGCGATGACCTCAAATGACGGGTTCTCGGTGGTCGCGCCGATGAGCGTCAGTTCCCCGCTCTCTACATACGGCAGAAGAAAATCCTGCTGGCTTTTATTGAACCGATGGATCTCGTCCAGAAAGAGGACTTTATCTTTCCCTTTTGCATCCGCGCCGATTAT
>JAGWZP010000001.1 GCA_018968865.1 Patescibacteria group bacterium
CACGCGGCACGAAATCGACATGACGCCGCGCGAAAGCGCACGGCCGTTCGTGAAGACACTCTCCGATTTCAAAGATCGCCTGAAAGCCACACATCCCGATATATCTGATGTAGAGTAATGAGAGCGCCGCCTTAGCTCAGTTGGTAGAGCAACGCTTTTGTAAAGCGAAGGTCCCCCGTTCGAATCGGGGAGGCGGCTCAATGTGAAGGAGTGGTTGTGGCGAGCGCTCCTTTGGGGAACTGTTTTTCAAGATCGGCGAGCGACGTGAAGCCGTAAGAATGTTTCCCATTTATAACGAATGCGGGGAGAGTATCCTGCACCTTGGTAATGGCAATAAAAGTCTTCAGGGCGCCGAGGTCGAGATTGTAATCGAAGGAATAAACGCGCAGGCTGGGGTACGTATTCCGCAGATAAGAGAGCGCGTAGCCGGCCTTGTCGCAGTCGGCGCAATCGCCCGCATTGCTGTAGAAGTAGAGGACGGTCACCGGTTTCGTCCCGCAGGCCTCGGAGAGCTGTTTGGTAATAAGATAGTCGCGTATCTCAAGCAGGGAATATTGCTGTTTCAGCCGCAGCACCTGCGCATTGTCAGTGCCGAGCTGGTTTTCAGCGTACGCGAGGCGCGATCCCAGGTCCGCAAGGCTGCTGATAAGCGTCGTTGACGACGCGGCGCTGTCGCAAGGGGCAGCTTCAAGGAGAGAAAATTGAGTATCGAGAGAGAGCGTGTCGATCGATATCTGATCTTCTATGGTCGAGAGCTCGGCGACGCGGGCGTTATTCAGGTAGTTGATGGCATACGCGATCGTACCGGACAGTACGATGGTAATAAGAAGGGCGATGAGCACGTTTCGGGTGACGAGTGACATTGCGTGGTTTTAAGATGACCGCCAGGTGCGGCGTCTGCCGAACGTGACGTCGGCGGTCGCGCGCACAAGCCACAGCGGCACGATGAGGCCGTAGAGGAATGTGTAGGAAATGAGTCCGAGACCGATTTTCCCCGGTGTTTTTGAGATGCGTTTGCCAATGAGAATAAGCGAGAGCGACGTCAGCAAGGCGACGATGCCGAGGAGGATATAAAAGCTCGCGGGTACGTAAAACCAGTCGAATGAGCCGTGCGGCAGGAGCGTGTAGGAAAGCGGGACGCCGATGCGGACCTGGATCGCCGTCAGGATGGACCGTCCGAGGGTGAAGAGCATAAGCGAGAAGAGAAGAATGCTGCTCCCGATGGCGACGATGGAAATCGGAAGAACGAGCATGCCGAGCACCCCATGGTTGCGGTTCCAAATAAGGTCGCGGTATTCGCCGAGCACGTTCCGGAGAAAACCGGTCGTCCAGCGCGTGCGTTGCCTGACGAGCGAGCTCACGGTATGCGGCGACTTGGTGTAGACGCGCGCGCGCGGCGCATTCTCAATCTCGTAGCCCTCTCTCTGGAGACGGAGCGCCATTTCCATATCCTCGGTCTGATGGCCGTGGCGGAATCCGCCGACTTTTTCTATGATGCTGCGCCGGTAGAAAGAGAAAGGGCCGGGGGTGACGTAGAGACCGTTGACCGACGCGAGCGTATGGCGGAGCGTAATGCCGAACGTGTATTCGGCGTTCTGCATATGCTGGAGGATATTATTTGGGCGGTGCACCGACATCGCGGCGGTAACCGCGCCGACCTCTGTGCGCGCGAAGCAGGGGATGATCTCCAAGAGCGCATCGGGCTCGACGAAAGAGTCGGCATCGAGACAACCGATGAACTCGGCATTTGTCGCGGCGATGCCGGCGTTGAGCGCGGTGTGCTTTCCGCCGTTCTCTTTGCTGATGATGCGCACCTGCGGGTGGCCGGCGAATTGCGCCATGATAGCGGGAGTCGCATCGGTGGAGCCGTCATCGACAAGAATGATCTCGAGCTTCTCTTTCGGGTAGTCGAGTGCGAGCAAAGAGTCCGCGGTAGCGGCGACCGTGCCGGCTTCGTTCCAGCAGGGCACAATGACGGCAACGCTGGGCGCTTCTTCGCCGGGCGTGCGCGCCCGCGCGGACCGTGCAGGCTTCGAGAGGAGCGTCACCAAGAGGAACGACTCGAAGAATATCGCGAGGAATAAAAAGGGGTAGGCGAGCGTTTCGGGACCCATAATGGCATAACTCTAGCATAATCTGTTATATTTTGAGAATGAACCAGCCGGGCCGCCTCCACCCGATTTCCACCGCCATCCGCGAGATGGCGGACATCTTCGGTCGCATGGGATTTGGCGTGGTGCAGGGACCGGAACTTGAGACCGAGCACTACAACTTCGACGCGCTCAACATTCCCGCGGACCACCCGTCCCGGGATATGTGGGACACCTTTTGGGTTGGGGACCCAAAAGGTAGGAGGTCGCCGTCAGGCGACAATAGCGACAGCGTGAAGACGGGAGAGGGCGAGGAACACAACGTGCTCCGGACGCACACGTCGCCGATGCAGATACGCGCTCTGGAGAAGCAGGGAGCGCCGATGCGCATTATCGTGCCCGGAAAAGTATTCCGTAACGAAGCGACGGACGCGACGCACGAAGCGCAGTTCTACCAGCTTGAGGGGCTTGCGGTCGCTGCCGATGTCACGCTTGCGCATCTGAAAGGCACGCTCGAACGGTTCTGCAAAGAGTATTTCGGCAGCGAAGCAAAAATACGCCTGCGGCCGAGTTTCTTTCCGTTCACCGAGCCGTCGGTCGAAGTGGATGTGTGGTTCCCGGCGCAAAAGAAATGGCTCGAGGTCATGGGCGCCGGCATGGTGCATCCGAACGTGCTTAAGAACGCCGGTGTTGATGCCGCGAAGTATCAGGGCTTCGCATTCGGGCTGGGCGTTGAGCGCTTCGCCATGATCAAGTACGGCATTCCGGATATACGCCTCTTCCATTCGGGGGATATCCGGTTCAATTATGCTTTTGACGAAAAACCGGTATGAAAGTTTCGCTGACATGGCTGCAGACCTATTTTGATGCCCCGTTGCCGGACGCGGGGGCGGTTGCCGATGCATTCACCTTTCATGCGTTTGAAATAGAAGAAGCGAACGGCGACCTGTTGGATGTAAAGGTGCTGCCGAACCGCGCGGCGGACTGTCTCTCGCACTTCGGACTCGCCAAAGAACTTTCCGCGATACTCACTATCCCGCTCAAGGCCGACCCGCTCCGCGCCCCCCTCCCGAAAAAGGACATCGCAAGTCCTTTTTTGACGGTCATGATAGAGGACCCGAAGAAATGCTCGCGGTATATGGGCGCAGTGGTGAGGGGCGTGAAGGTCGGTCCGTCGCCCGCGTGGCTGCGCGAGGCGCTCGAGGCAGTGGGGCAACGTTCCATCAACAACATCGTGGACGCGACGAACTATGTGATGCTGAATATCGGCCAGCCGCTTCATGCCTTCGATGCGGCGAAGCTAGCGCAGAAAAACGGCGCGTATGCGATCGGGGTGCGCAGTGCAAAGGAGGGAGAAAAAATGACAACTCTTTCGGGAGAGGAATATTCTCTATCTCCGAGCATACAACTCATTGCGGACGCGAATGCCGATACACCCATTGCTCTTGCGGGCATCAAGGGAGGGATGTCCGCAGAAGTAACGGCCGGAACGACCGACCTCATTATTGAGTCAGCAAATTTCGATGGTACGGTAACGCGCCGCGGCGCACAGGCGCTCAAGCTTTTTACCGACGCGAGCATGCGATTCCAGAACCGTTCGTCTCCGGAGCTCTGCGCATACGGCATGCGTGACGTGCTCGCGCTTATCACCGACATTGCCGGCGGGGAAGTCACCGGCGTCGTCGATGAGTACCCGGTGCGCTCCGCGCCGAACAAAGAAGTTTCCGTATCGCTTGCAAAAATAAACGGCATTCTCGGCTCGGATTTTTCAAAAGAAGATGTCGAGGATGTCTTCAAACGTCTCGCACTGCCCTATAGGGTAGCGAATGATGTGTTCACCGTCACACCGCCGTTTGAACGGACCGATCTCGTTATTCCGGAAGACCTCGTGGAAGAAGTCGGGCGCATCATCGGCTACGACAAAATCTCCGCGGTCGAGCTCCCGCCAATCGTCGGAGCGCCGGACCAGGCGAAATTCCGCGGGAAAGAAAAATTGAAAGACGCGCTTGTGGAAGAGGGGTTTATAGAAATCTCAACACAATCCTTTGCTGAAAAAGGTGACATATATCTTGCGAATCCTTTAGATAAAGAGAAGCCGGCTTTGCGAACATCACTCGACGAGAATATGGCAGAAGCATTTTCCAAGGCAAAACAGTACGCCCCTCTCGTTTTGTCACCTAATCAGAAACTAAAACTGTTCGAGATTGGCACGGTGTTTCCGCGCGAAGGAGAGATGACGGCTATAAAGACTTCTGAACCAACCAAAGATGTATCCCCGATTTTTACGGAAGAGGCGGAGTATGCACCGAAACAGTACGAACTCGGCACCTACAAGCCGTTTTCCGTCTATCCGTTCGTCGTGCGCGATATCGCCCTCTGGGTCCCGCACGGAACGGAGGCAGCCGCCATCGAAAACGCCATACGCACACATGCGGGCGAGCTCCTTGTACGCCTCGACCAGTTCGACACGTTTGAGAAAGAGAGGAGAGTCTCGTACGCCTTCCGGCTCGTCTTCCAGTCGGAGGAGCGAACACTGACCGACGAGGAGGTAAGCGGCATCATGGAAAAGATTTCCGCGGCGCTTCGCGCCGCGGGCTACGAGGTCCGCTAATGGCCATGGAGAAGCATATCTATTTCGTGCGGCACGGCGAGAGCGAGGAAAACGTTGACCATGTATATCGCGGTCGCGATGCCGCGCTTACCGATGCGGGAAAGGAACAGGCCCGTGTCGTTGCAGAACGCATCGGGCGCATCGGTGTCGACGTTCTTATCACAAGCCCGTTTACACGCGCGGCAGACACGGCTGCTGTAATTGGGAAGCACATCGGTCATACACCGGAGCAAAACGAACTTTTCGGCGAGTGGCTCGAACCATCGCACGTCATGGGCTTGCACCGAGATCATCCGGAACGGCAAGCAATGTTCAATGCGATACATACTGCCACTGACCCGCACTATCGCCATAAGGATGAGGAGACTTTCCCGGAACTTCTTGAACGGGCGCGATTTGCAATACAGGTTCTTGCGGAACACCCCGCGAAGCGGATCTGTATAGTCACCCACGGCGGTTTCCTGAAGATGATGGTCGGCGCCATGATCTTCCATGAGGCGTTCAGTAAAGAAATGTTCGTCCACATGATATTCAATATGCCAACTACGAATACAGGTGTCACCTACGTGAAGAACGTGAAGGAAGAACGAGGGTGGCAGTTGGTGACCTGGAACGACCAGTCCCATTTGGGTTGATTTTCCACATTTCACCCTGCAAATAAGAGTGTTTTATGCTACAATGGGGTTACACAAAACATGGCCAAAACGACTCAAAAAGAGCCTAAAAAAAAGGCCTATGACGCCTCGTCTATTACCGTCCTTGAGGGGCTGGAGCCGGTACGGAAACGCCCGGGCATGTACATCGGGACCACGGGTCCCGAGGGCCTCCATCATCTCGTCTGGGAGATTTTCGATAACTCGCGCGACGAGGCGATGGGCGGGTACGCGAGCGACATAGAAGTCGCGCTCCTCCCCGACGGCTACGTGCGCGTCGCCGACAACGGCCGCGGCGTCCCCGTCGGCATCCATCCGAAAACGAAAGTCTCCGCGCTCGAGACCATCATGACCACGCTCCACGCCGGCGGCAAATTCGGCGGCGAAGATTCCGGGTACAAGGTCTCGGGCGGCCTGCACGGCGTCGGCGCGTCAGTGGTGAACGCGCTCTCCGAACATACGAAGGTCGTCGTGCATCAGGACGGCGGCATGCATATGCAGGAATACAAGATCGGCAAGCCCATACACAAAGTGAAGAAGATCGGCGCTTCCAAGGAGCACGGCACGATCGTCCTCTTCAAGCCGGATGCGACCATCTTCAAGGAGGGTGTGGAATGGAACTGGGAAAAGATCGTCACGCACCTGCGCCAGCAGGCGTATCTGGTGAAGGGCGTCCGCATAGCCATGCTTGACGCGCGCACTAGCAAAGACGCGTTTGAAACGGACACGCTCTTTTTGCGCGAACGCTCGCTCGGCGTACCGTCGACGACGTTCTACTTCGAAGGCGGTCTGAAGTCGCTCGTCGCATTCTATAACAAACACCAGACGCCGGTGCACAAGAATATTTTTTACGTCGACCGCGAACAGGACAAGGTGGAAGTCGAGGTGGCGCTCCAGTACGTCGACGACATCACGCCGCGCCTCACCGCTTTTGCGAACAACACGTACAACGCCGAGGGCGGCACGCACATCACCGGGTTCAAGACGGCGCTGACGCGCGCGCTCAACACCTATGGCAGGAACGCGAACATCCTGAAGGAGAAAGATGAGAACTTCACCGGCGATGATGTGCTTGAAGGCATTACCGCGGTCGTGTCCGTGAAGCTCGCCGAAATCCAGTTCGAGGGGCAGACCAAGGCGAAGCTCGGTTCAATGGAAGCGCAGGGCGCCGTCTCGACCGTATTCGGAGAAGCGCTGAACGCCTTCCTTGAGGAGAATCCGGACGACGCGCGCGCCATCATCAATAAGGTCCTCCTCGCGCTCAAGGCGCGCAAGGCGGCGAAGGCGGCGAAGGACTCGGTACTGCGCAAGGGCGCTCTCGAGGGTATGACGCTTCCCGGCAAGCTGGCCGACTGCCAGACCAAGAGCGCGGAAGAGGGCGAGCTCTTCATCGTCGAGGGCGATTCGGCCGGCGGGTCAAGCAAGCAGGGCCGGGACCGCCGCACACAGGCCATCCTCCCGCTTCGCGGGAAAATCCTGAATGTGGAGCGCGCCCGCATCGACCGCATGCTCGCGTCGGTCGAGATACGCGCGCTCGTCATCGCGATGGGCACTGCCATCGGGGACGTCTTCGACCTTTCAAAACTGCGCTACCACAAGATCATCATCGCGACCGATGCCGACGTGGATGGTGCGCATATCCGTACGCTCCTCCTCACGCTCCTCTACCGCCATTTCCGCCCGATCATCGACGGCGGCTTCGTCTATATCGCCCAGCCGCCGCTGTATAAAATTACGAAAGGGAAGGCGGTTGCGTACGCGTATTCGGATAAGGAAAAGGAAGCCGTACTGAAAGAGCTCGGCGTTGCCGCAGAAGAAGTCTCCGAAAATCCCGCGGAAGGCGAGGAAGCCGCCGAGGAAGAAGTCATCGCGACGAAAAAGGCGACCAAGGCGAATATCCAGCGCTACAAGGGCCTCGGCGAAATGAACCCGAGCGAGCTGTGGGAGACGACGATGGACCCGGCGCGGCGCGTGCTGAAGCGCGTGAATGTCGGAGATGCCGAGGCGGCCGACCGCATCTTTGATATTCTCATGGGCACCGACGTCGCCTCGCGCAAATCGTTCATCCAATCAAACGCGAAGCTCGCGAACTTGGACGTGTAATCCCGCAGGCATAAAAAAACGCCCCGCGAAGCGCGGGGTGTTTTTTATCTTCTATCAATTGCCCATGACGGTTATCGACGCAGACGCGCTGTTGTTGTTCGGATTTGACTCGGCAACGGCGTGGTCAAAGTTCGCCGTGACAGAGACGGTCTGGTTCACGCCTCTATTCGCTTGGTCGAAGCCGAGCGTATAGTCGATGCTGTCGCCCGGATTGAGCGATTGCTGGGGCTGGGAGATATAGATGTAGGACGTCTGCGTCGGAATGGACGCGCTGAAGCGCCACAAGCCGGTCGCATTCGTGCCGACATTCTTGATGGTGAACTTGACCGCAGGGCGGCTCATATACGGGGTGCTCGAACTCTGGATGAACGAATCCGCGGACGTTGTTGCGAGGTATCCGGTGGCGTCGATAACCGTAATGAAATCGGGGAGGCCGGAGAGCGAGACGGACGAGGTCGCAACCGTATCGCCAATCTGGTAGGTGCCGCTCGTTTCGGTACCGGCGGTCGCCGGTTTCTTCGGGGTCGGCGCGTTTGTCACGCTCCTCGGAACGGTCGAACTCGACTCGTTGAACGAAATGGTCGTCGATGCCGTGGGCGTCGGAACGACCGAGAGGGAAGGCTCGGGAGCCCTCGTGAAGACCGAACCGAGGTAGACGGCCGCAGAGCCGACGCGGTTTACCACGCCGGGGACGAAGCGCGTCGAATACAGGGCAAGCCACATACCCGCGCCGACAAGCGCGACAAAGCCGACTATGGCGAGGGTATTGACCACTGCCGAGCGGTTTGAAACGGTTATTTCGGTGCTTTGCATAGGAGAATACATACCACGGTGTGCTTTTACTGTCAAGACCTTGGTATGGTTCATATATTGCTACTGCCGATTGAGTCGCTGGGAAGTGACAAGCGCGGGCGCCCGAAGATCTCTTGACATATTTGACACAATGGTGTATTTGTTGGTAAGACAATACCTGCTATGAAAGGGCTTATCGATCTCACCGTCCGGCTTGTTCTCGCCGGAAAGCGGGCCTATGCAAAGAAGTGGAGCTTCCTTAGCGTCTTCGCTGCGGCATTTTTTTGCAGCGTTTTCGTGCTCGGGAAACTGGATCTCTTGCCCGATGCTCCGCAACCGTCCGCCGATCCGGCGGTTACGCTTGCGGCAGAGCCACATTCAGCGGCAGGTGTGAACATCCCAATGCAAACAACCGCGAGCGAACTGCCGGTGAAAATAGAGATTCCCGCCATCAATCTCTCGGCGACCGTTTCGAATCCGGCAACGGTTGACATAGAAGTTCTGGACCAGAAATTGCTCTCGGGCGCCGTGCGGTATCCGACTTCGGCAAAACTCGGTGAGATGGGCAACGTGGTACTTTTCGGGCATTCAAGTTATCTGCCGATCGTGGGGAATCAGGCGTACAAGACGTTCAACGGCATCCAGAAGCTCGTCGCCGGAGACGTTGTCACCGTTTCCTCGTCTGGTACGGCATACACGTACCGGGTGCGGAGCGTCATGAAGGAGAGCGCGAATGACAATTCAGCCATCCCGCTTTCGGTCGCCGGGAAGACGCTCACACTCGTGACCTGCAACTCGTTCGCGACAAAAACGGACCGGTTCGTAGTCACAGCGGACTTTGTTGAAAGCCATTCGGTATCTAGTCTCGACTAGATACCGAATGGCTCTCCGCAACACGAAGGGAGGCACTGTTCTTTCCGCATATCCGATCAACGAACGCCGCTCGCGCGGCAAAGGAGACAACGATGAAGAAATTCATCAGTATGGTCACCGCGCTCGTACTGGGAGCGGTGATGGCATCGGCGGCAACCGGGGCAACCTGGAAACCGTTCCTCCACGGAATGAAAACTCCGGCGGAACTCGCCGACAAAGTGCAGGTGTCACTGGTGAAGGACCCGACAGGGAACGCCATCATCGACCCCGCGCGCTGTAAGCGAGACGGTTCGTGCGCAAAACCCTTGGACTACTTCGAAATGTTCAAGGTGTCAGATCCTGAAGCGCGTCTCACGGACGCGATGCAGGTTCCGGCATATTTGCGGACGCTCGAAATTGCTCCGGCGCCGGAGGGTGAATACTGGATTTCGTGCCTGCGGTCAGCGAGTCACGGCACGTTCAAACCAGTGCTCCACTGCCTCTCGCGCAAGTTCAAACCCGGGGAGCATGCATGGGTCAATCCAAAGACCAGGCGAGTCATACTCGCTTCCGACTGCACCAATCCGGTGGAAAAGCCGGCGCCGCCAAAGCATGCCTGCGCAGAGATTCACTTCTTCGCGCGGGCAGGCGATACGGTGGCGCGCAATGCGGTAGGCGGCGGGACGGCGTTTGCGGACGACTGTTTCGCCATCAAGAAAGTGGGCGACGCAGAATTCCGTGCGCCGTGGAAAGATAGCTGCGCGTCGGAGCACTGCACGTTCGCCGCGAGCGAAGCATTCTTGCACAAGAAGATGTGGATGCTCGCGAGCTATGAGCTTGAGCCCGGCGAATATGTATTGCGCGTCCCGGCGTCTTTCGCTCAAAAGGATTCGCCGTACGTAACCGTGCTGTGCCTCGAACGCACGAAGATGGCGTGGCCGGAGTTTCCGCCGAAAGGGTACACGTCTGTCCAAAGGGACGAGTACATCAGACAGCGCAATGAATGGATCGACGGCCACTCTGATTCGGTGAACGTGTGGTGGAACGCCTACCGCGTCGGAAGCGACGGGGTGCCGAGAGCGACCATCTACTACACCGAAGCCGAAGTGCCGGCGACCGAGGCGGTCAAGATGTACTGGCGCTATGGCACATGGACGCGGGAACATTCGGTGACACACGTGCGTTGATTTTCAGGTCGGGAAAGTAATGCGGCCGCGTTTAATAAACGCCGCCGCATGAAATCCCTTTTTGTACGCCGCGCAAGCGGCAGGGGCGGGAAAGCATTTCACAAAATGACAAAAACAGTCCAAGCGTACGCAAACAAGAAACCGATTCTCACCGGCCTTTTCACCGTGCTCTTCACGGTCGCGATTGGCATGTCCATCGCCTTTGCGCTCGGTCTTGCCACGCCGACGCAAGTTTTTGCTCAAGTCTTCGGTCCGCCTTGTTGCGCTGTCCCGCCCCCGCCTCCGCCGCCACCCCCGCCTCCGCCACCCCCGCCGCCGACGGAAGTCCTCCCGGTATTTGGTCCTCCGTGCTGCGATATTCCCGCACCTCCGCCACCACCTCCTCCGGCTGCTCCGGTCACGCCGGTAGTGGTCCCTCCTCCGCCACCGCAACCGCCTCCACCGCAACCCCCGCCCTCGCCACCGGTAGTCCCAGCAGTAGTTTCGCCCGTGCCCACCTGCGTACTCTCGGCAAGCCCAACTTCGCTCGCGTCCGGTGGAGGCTCTTCGACGCTCTCGTGGACGACGGTCGCGGCGACCAGCGCCACTATCGATAACGGAGTCGGAGCCGTCGCACCGGTCACGTCCGGTTCCCGAACAGTTTCTCTTACGACCTCGACGAATTACACGCTGACGGTGTCGGGACCCGGCGGACAGACGACGTGCAACGCGAATGTCACGGTCGCCGCAACGCCGCTCGCACCGACCTGCACGCTCGCAGTAAATCCGACCGGCATACAAACCGGCGGTTCGTCCTCTCTATCGTGGACGACATCCAATGCCACTTCGCTTTCCATCGATAACAATATTGGCGCCGTCTCGCCAGTCGCATCTGGTTCGCATACCGTCTCTCCTCCAACGACCACTACCTATACCGCCACCGTCACCGGTGCGGGAGGTTCAACGACCTGCGCCGCAACGCTGACGGTCACGTCGGCTCCGCCGCCGGCACCAACGTGCGCGCTCACAGCGACTCCCGCTTCCATGCTGACCGGTTCAGCGTCGGTTATTTCCTGGGTCACGACGAACGCGACTGCATTTTCTATCGACCAAGGCATCGGCGCAGTGACGCCCGTTGCCTCCGGAACACATTCCGTTTCTCCGACAACGGCTACCACCTACACCGGCACCGCTACCGGCGCCGGAGGTTCGACGACGTGTACCGCAACGGTCGCGGTTACCTCGCCGCCGCCGGGCGTGCCCACCTGTACGCTCACGGCGAACCCGACGTCCGTAACAGCCGGTTCATTCACTTCTCTCTCATGGACCACGACGAATGGGGGCACATTCGCTATTGATAATGGTGTCGGTGCGGTCTCACCGGCTATCGGCGGTTCCATTAACTCGCATTCCGTAAATGCGACGACGACTTTTATCGGTACAGTGACAAGCCCGACCGGCCAGGTAGCAACGTGCACGGCGTTAGTCGGTATCAGCTCGACGCCGCCGCCGCCGGCCTGCACGCTTACAGCAAACCCGACATCAATTACAGCGGGCTCCTCTTCGACGCTTTCGTGGACGACCTCAAATGCAACCGCGTTCAGTATTGATAACGGCATTGGTTCCTCCACCCCAGTTGCCTCTGGCACGAGTTCAGTATCTCCTACCGCGGATACTACCTACACTGCCACCGCCACTGGAGCCGGTGGCACGGTGACCTGTACGACGACCATTACGGTCACGACCCCCCCCACCGGCGGCGGTGGGGGGGGTGGTGGCGGCGGTGGGGGCGGCGGGGGAGGTGGGGGAGGCGGCGGTGTGCCTCAGCCGATCATCACGCTTGCGGTACTTCCGCACGTGAGCTTGCAGCCACTCGCGTACCTCTATCTCTCGCAGATTCCGTATACCGGCCTTGATCTCGGACCAGTCGGCACGGCGATCTACTGGCTCGTCCTTATCGGCTTCGCGCTCGCAGCCGCCTATTTCGTGCTCTTTGGCGTGGCGCCGAGAGTGAACCGCTCGCTCCGCAACTTCGGCGCCCGCGTTTCGGCTGCGCTTAATGCGCAAGAATTCGCATCCGCTCCGATGCTGTATGCGGCGCCTGCCGCTGTGCGCGAAGCGCCGCCTGTAGTCATGCCTGAAGCGCCGCGTTCCGCAATCGATGGCGAACCGCTGCCCGAGGCGCCGCAGGGATATTCGTCGTACCACGGCTTCAAATCATTTGCGCATAACGGCGCGCTTTCGATCGAGGATATCGTGAAGAGCCTTTCGCGGAGCCGTTCGGCGCCGGTCGCCGAACCGAAGGCGGTCCAGCCCTCGCACGTCGAGCCGATATATGAAAAAGTAGAACCGGTGTATGAACGCGTAGAGTCAATCGAAGAACCGGCCGCCGAACCGAATGCCATACCCGTATCGACGCGCGGTTTTGCCGTCGCGCTTATCGAAGGCGACCGTGCCGCGGTTTTCGCCGGTCTGCGCCAGCAGATGCGGGGCGGAGGGTCGGCGGAACATCTGCTCTCTGCGACGGCTTGCCTCCTCGACGATGTGTATCGCTCGCGCATCGACGGCACTCCCTGCGATGCCGATATCGCGCGTCTGACCGCGCGCCTCTCGACGCCGACTTTGGAAAAGCTCGTGGCGTCGCTGACGACAGCCATTGATTCCAGTTATGCAACCAGCGTGACCGGCGCGAAACTCGCGCTCACTCGCGCGCTCGTCACCCTCGGCGCGTAAGTAGGCTTTCTCCCTGTGCTTACCTCGGACGAATCAAGGAGGAACTTGTTCGTCACTCGGTTCGCTTGGTAGTAATCTCTTCAACGGCGCGATTCACGAAGTCCGCGGTGGACATGGGATCAAGCTTGCCGTGGTCGCGGCTGTCGATTGAAACTGTTTTCTCCTCTATCTCTTTGTCGCCAACGACGAGCAGGTAGGGGATTTTTTCTTGTTTGGCGTTGCGGATCTTCTTGCCGAGCGACTCGTTCGCATCGTCGGCGTCCGCGCGGATGTTCGCCGCCTTTAATGCGTTCAAAACGTCCTGCGCATAGGCAACGTGCTTTTCGGATACCGGCAATATGCGCGCCTGCACCGGTGAGAGCCAGAGCGGGAACGCGCCGCCGTATTTCTCGATGAGGAAGGCCATGATGCGCTCAATGGCGCCGATAGAAGAGCGGTGCACGACAAACGCACGGTGTTTTCCGCCGTCTTCACCGATGTAGGATAGGTCAAATCGTTCCGGCATGCAGAAATCGTATTGAACGGTAAAGGCAGTATCTTCTTTTCCATTCACATTCTTCATCTGGATGTCTATCTTGGGTCCGTAGAATGCCGCTTCATCTTTCGCCTCCTCAAACTGCGAGCCGCGTTTCTGCATGAGCTTGCGCAGGAGGTCCTCGCCTTTCTCCCACCCCTCGTCATTTTTGTAATATTTCTCCGTATTCGCGCGGTCACCGAGCGACAGTCGGTAGCGATAGTCCACATCGAGTTTGAGATTGAAGACATCCGCGACATATTCGATAAGATCGAGCGCGTTGCTGATTTCGTCCACAGCCTGCTCTTCGGAAGCGCAGATGATGTGCGCATCGGCGAGGCAGAAGGTTCGGACGCGCTGGAGACCCATCAGCTCGCCCGACTGCTCGTAGCGATAGAGCTTCGCGAGTTCGGCGATGCGCATCGGCAGTTCGCGATAGCTCACCGGTTTGCGCAGATAAAGTTCGAAATGGTGCGGGCACGTCATCGGCCGGAGCATGAACTGCTCTTTGTCGATCTCTATGGGCGCGTACATTGAGTCCTTGTAGTGCGGGTAATGGCCGCTTTTTTTATACAAATCGAGCTTGGCGATATCGGGCGTATACACGTGGAGGTAGCCGCGCCGGATCTCTTCATCGACGATGAAGCGCTCAAGTTCGCGCCGAATCATCGAACCTTTCGGCGTAAAGAGGGGGAGTCCTTTGCCGACCGAGTCCGAGAACGCAAAAAGATCGAGCTCCTTGCCGAGCTTCTTGTGGTCGCGCTCTTTATCCGGTGTATCCATATCATCCAGAATATAACACACTCTAAAGCGGCTTGAGCTCTTCGATGGCGAGCGAAGGTTCGCCGTTTCGGACCGTCACTTTGCCTTTCACAAGGAGGCACGCTCCGGGCGCGATGAGAGCCGCATGCTCCTTGAAGAGCCTCGGGAACATGACCGCTTCGATGGAATCGGTTGTGTCTTCGATAGTGACGAACGCCATTTTTTCGCCGCCCTTGGTGAGAATCGCGCGCACGACCGAGACCAGCACCGGCAGGATGAGGAGCATGCCCGGCTGGGGCTCTTCGTTTATTTTTTTTATGGAAAATGCCGCTTTCTTCGCGACCGCCTCGTGCGCATCAAGCGGATGGCCGCTCACGTAGATGCCGAGCAATTCTTTCTCCCACGCGAGTTTTTCAAGAAGCGAAATGGGTTTCCCGGGCGGGAGCACAAGCGGCGCCGGCGCCATGAGCGCGCCGAAAAGGGAGTCCTGAGGTGCGAGCGCGGTCGCTTCCCGGTGGAATTCGAGCAATGTCTCGATATGTTCGAGCAGGGTACTGCGCCCGCCGCCGCCCGGGCTGAGCGAGTTGAGTGCGCCCGACTTGATGAGCGATTCGAGCGATTTGCGATTGAGGTTCTTCGAGCCGACGCGGGAAAGGAAGTCGGACAGCATTGTGAATGGACCGCGCGCCTTGCGTTCGGCGATGATCGCTTCGGAAATCCCTTCACCGAAATTTTTAATTGAAGAAAGTCCGAATCGAATCGTGTCATTCCCCGCATCGACGACGGTGAAGACGCTACCGCTCTCGTTCACGTCCGGCGGGAGCACGCGGATGCCCATACGAGAGGCTTCGGCGACGAAGACGGCGATCTGTTCGGTGTCGCCCGAGTCGGCGGTTAAGAGGGCGGAGAGATACTCAACCGGATAATTCGCCTTCATATACGCGGTCTGGTAGGCGACCTTGCCGTAACTCGCCGCGTGCGCCTTGTTGAAGCCGTAGGCGGCGAACGGCTCGATCAAGGACCAGAGTTTTTCCGCCTTTTCGCGCGGGAGCTTCCCGTACTCCATGAATCCTTTCAGCAGTTTTTCCTTTTCCGCCTGCATGACTTTCGGGATTTTTTTGCCCATCGCTTTCCTAAGCGCGTCCGCTTCGAGCCAGGAATAGCCGGCGAGCGTGATGGCGGTGAGAAGCACGTCGTCCTGGTACACGAGGAGGCCGTACGAGAAATCGAGATACTCCCTCATCCGCGGGTCGACGTACCGGATGAGCTTCGCATTGTGCTTCCGTTCGATGTACTGCGGTATCGTCTCCATCGGCCCCGGGCGGTAGAGGGCGACCATGGCATTGATGTCGTGGATGGTCGTCGGGCGGAGTTCCTTGAGCCAGCGGGTCATGCCGGAACCGTTCAACTGGAAGACGCCTTCCGTCTCGCCGCGCGCGAGCATCTGATAGGTTTTCAAGTCATCAATGGGTACGTTCTCTATGTCGACAAGAATGCCGCGCGTTTCCTTCACCCGCAGGACGGCGTCGGCAAGAATCGCAAGATTCTTGATGCCGAGGAAATCGAATTTCAGGAGCCCGACGCCGCCGTACTCGTCCGTGATGGAATACATATCGTACTGTGTGATGAGCTTGGCGGTGCCTTTGGGGTCCGGCTGGATGGGCGTCCATTCGACGAGCGGGGTCGGCGCGACCACGACGCCGGCCGCGTGGACGCCGACGTGCCGCACGCACCCCTCGATGCGTTTTGCGAGGTCGATGATTTCGCGGGCATCGTCATCCTCTTCGTATATCGCTTTCAGATCCGGCTCGAGCTCGAGCGCGCGGTCGATGGTCATCGGGAATCCCTGCGAGCCCATCGGAATGAGTTTCGCGATGCGGTCGCCGGTGGTGTAGGCGTGGCCCAAGGCGCGCGCAATGTCGCGCACCGCCGCCCGCGCCATCATCGTGCCGAAGGTGCCGATCTGCGCGACATGGTCTTCGCCGTATTTCTGCTTGGTGTACGCGATCATCTCGTCGCGGCGGTTGTCGGCCATGTCCATGTCGATGTCCGGCGCCTTCGGGCGTTCCGGATTGAGGAATCGTTCGAACGGCAGTTTATAGAACAGCGGGTCGACGTTCGTGATGCCGACGAGGTACGCAACGAGGCTTCCGGCGGCGCTGCCGCGCGTGGTGGTGAGGATGCCTTCCCGCCGCGCGAACGCGAGGAGGTCGGCGACGATAAGGTAATACACGGCAAAGCCCTTGCCGATGATGATGTTCAATTCGTATTCGATGCGGTCGATAACTTCCTTTGATTTCTCGAGGCCGCGCCCCGCAAGGCCGGCATAGGCTTTTGCGCGGAGCTCCTCGTCATGGTTCTTGAAGCCCGGCGACACGCTGACCGCCGGGAACGTCCATTTCCCGAGCTCGAAGGAGATCGAACAGCGATCGGCGATGGCGCCGGAGTTCGCCAGCGCTTCGGGGATATCCTTGAAGAAGCTCTCTGCGGTTTTTTCGCTGATAAAAGAAAAATCCTCCTCTTCATTCCTGCCGCGCTCGCCGTGCTGGATGCGGCGCATGATCTCGGTCGCTTCGCGGTCGTCGGGGCGGAGGTAATACACATCGTGCTGGGCGACGAGCGGGGTGCCGCTCGCTTTCCCGAGCGCGATGATTTTTTTCATAAGCGCCTCGTGTCCGGCGACTTTCGGATGATGGGTGATTTCGAGATACACATCGTTTGCGCCGAAGATATCCTTGAATTCTGCAAGCGAAGCCGCGGCGCCGTGTTCGTCGCCCGCGCGCAGGAGCTGCGCAACGTCGCCCGCGAAGGAGGGGAGGAGCGCAATAATACCGGACGCGTGTTCGCGCAAGATCTCTTTGTCCATGCGCGGCCGATCAAAAAACCCTTCCGTCCACGACTTCGTCACGAGTGCGAGAAGATTTCTGTACCCTTTGTTGTTCTTGGCGAGGAGCACGAGGCGCGAACGCTTCGCATCGACGTTCGGGTCCCGGTCTCTCCGCGAGCGGGGCGCAAGGTAGGCGTCGACGCCGAGGATCGGCTTCACGCCCGCCTTGATTGCGGCCTTGTAAAACTCGATGGCGCCGTGCATGTTGCCAGCATCGGTGAGCGCGAGCGCTCCCATTTCCTCGTTCTTCGCTTTCTCAACCAGTTCTTCCACCTTCGGCAATGCCTGGAGGAACGAGTAGTGGCTGTGCGTATGAAGGTGGGTGAAGCGACTCGCCATGCGCTCCAGTATATACTTTCTCGATGAGATTCACGCTGGGGGTAGACGAGGCCGGCCGGGGGCCCTTGGCGGGGCCGGTCGCGGTCGGCGTGGTCGCCGTTCCGGAGGGGTTTGACGTCACGAAGGAATTCCCGGGCGTCGCGGACTCCAAGAAACTGTCGGAGAAGAAGCGCGAAAAACTTTTTGCAATGCTTGAAGCGCGCGTCGCCCTGGGCGACGCGCGTTTTATCGTGGAGTTTGAAAGTGCGGAGACCATTGATAGGGAAGGCATCGCGACAGCGGTGCTCAAGGCGCTTGCGCGCGGCTTGGAAGAATTCGCAAAATGGGGAAGTCAGACTTCCCCAAGAATCTCGAAGTCCGACTTCCACATTCTGCTCGACGGCGCGCTTCGCGCGCCGGCCGAATACGCGCAGGAAACCATCATCAATGGCGACGAACTCATCCCGCTCATCTCGCTTGCGTCCATCGCGGCGAAGGTCGTCCGCGACCGCTTGATGCGCGAAATCGCGAAAGAGTATCCGCAGTACGGTTTTGAGAAACATAAGGGGTATGGGACAAAGGCGCACTACGAGATGCTCGAAAAACACGGTCTGTGTGTTATCCACCGCCGCTCGTTTATTCATCTTGATTTCGAGAATAAATAGAACTATAGTTTCGGCTTGCGTCCAGCCGTGGGGCGGATGCATGGTCTTTCACACAAGGAGGAAATAAAGATGCCAACGATAAGCGTAGTACGCGGTACTCTGCTGGATGTCCGGAGGGCTGAAATGGCCAGCCTTTGCACCGACGGCACGATGGCGGCGAGTGCACGGGAACTGGAAAAGGCGGATTTCTGCTGTTGCATCATTGAAGGCAGGCCTTGCATCCATGCGAACAAGATTCACAAGAGTCTCGACCCGAGCGCCGCGGCTCTCGATTGCAAACAGTATCGCCGAGCAGTTACGATAATCGAAGCAATGAGCTGTACCAACCAGGCGTAAGCCTCCCCACATACATAAAGCGCTGTCTAGGAGGACGGCGCTTTTGATTCCCCCAATCGTTTGATTTTATGCCGCGATAGGACTATACTATGCGTTTGTGTCCAGCCATTGGAGGATGGGCACTAAACCTGAAGGTCTTTCAAACAAAAGGGAATGCGATGCGTCCGAAATCTGTATTAGCCGTCGATAAGCACGTAGCAGCTCTAGAGGGAACCGGGTTCGAAAAATGTGCAACGTGCCCCGGCTCCGGAGGGAAGGTTGTAAACGGATGTATGTATTGTTCTCGCGCCGGTGCAAAACCGGTATTGATAACGGTCGTACAGGCCCAGTGTTGCAATGGCATCAAGCCGCCCCCCTATCACACTCAGAAAAAGCCCGGACGCAAGCGCGTCCAAAATCGTCAAGTTTCAGTCTGAATCCCAAAACATTCCAAGGCGCCATTCGGAGGATGGCGCTTTTTGATTTTTTATACGCGTCGTGATAAGGTAGTCCCTATGTCAATCCGCATGCGCCATACAAAAGGTCACACCGGCAACCGCCGGTCGCATCATGCGCTCACCGCGACGAAGGTGGTTACCGACAAGGAGAGCGGCAATCTCCGCCTCCCGCACCACCTCGACGAGGTGACGGGCATGTACCGCGGCAAGCAGATCGCTCCGCCGAAGGTTGCGCGCGTGCATGAAAAGAAAGTAAAAGGTCCTTCGACGGAACCGCTGGTCAAGCATACCCACGAGCATGCGGCAGAGGCGCACGCGAACGCCGAAGCGAAAGGTTCGAAGGGCATTGCCGGCAAGGTCGCGACCGGCGGCCGCCCGAAGGCGCGCAGCGGCTTCGGCGGCGGAGTCTAACCAAGCAGAACAAGGTTCAACCTTCGAATTCACAAGGTTGAACCTTGTGCTATTTATCAACGCGGCCGCGCTTGCGCGGCCGCGTTGTTTGCTATACTACCGGCATAGCTCTTTCCATGGCGAACCGACATCTAGCGCGCTCCGTTGTTCTCCAAACGCTCTTCGAGTGGGACACAACCGCCGCGTCTCCCAAGGACACACTGGCTATTCTCGCACGCAACATCGCCGAGTTCGGCGGAGATGATGTCGACCAATCGTTCATGGAAAATCTCCTCAAGGGTGTGCTCGCAAAGAAAGACGACATCGACCTTGTCATCGGGAAGGCGGCGCCCGAGTGGCCCTTGGAGCGCATCGCGCCGGTCGACCGCAATATCCTCCGGCTGGGGCTTTACGAGCTCCTGTTCGCCGACCGTTCGCAAGTGCCGGCCAAGGTCGCCATTAATGAGGCGATCGAACTGGCAAAAACCTTCGGCGGCGAATCAAGCGGCCGCTTCGTGAACGGCGTGTTGGGCGCGGTCTACAAGGAGCTCGGCGAACCGGGGAAGGACGAGCAGGGAGTGAAGAAAGCGAAGCGCGAAGAATTGCCGCTCGAGAAAATGGGCGGCGCCATCGTGTACGCCAAGCACGACGGGCAGTATTATCTGGCGCTCGTGCACGACGTCTTCGGCCGCTGGACGCTCTCGAAGGGGCATATTGAGGAGGACGCGACGCTGGAGCAGGGCGTGGCGCGCGTTATCAAAGAAGAGCTCGGCCTCGATGCGAAAGTGGGGCCCCAGGTCGGCGAGAACGAGTACGTCGCTTCGCATCCGGAGAAAGGGAAGGTGCGCAAGCATGTGTGGTTCTTCCTCGCGACGAGCGACTTCGAACCGCTGGTACTGAAGAAGAGCGGCGGCCTCGATGATGCGAAATGGTTCCGCCTCCAGGACATCATTGACCTCAATTTCTATGATGATATGCTCCCCATTGTCACTGCGGCCGTCCAAAAACTTCTCGACAGTGCGAGCATCCATGCCTGATTTTTCTACCCTTGCCACCCAGCTCGGCCTCTCATTCAACAATCTCGACTTCCTTGTCGAGGCACTCACGCACCGCTCCTACTTGAACGAACACCGCGAGTACGCCGGGAGCCATAACGAACGGCTGGAATTCCTCGGCGACGCGGTGCTCGAACTTGCCGCGACCGACTTCCTGTTCAAGAAATTTCCGGCAAAGCCCGAAGGCGAGCTCACCGCATACCGCGCGGCGCTCGTGAACACCGTTTCGCTCGCCGAGAGCGCGCAGGCGCTCGGCATCAATAATTTTCTGCTACTTTCAAAAGGCGAGGCGAAGGACACCGGCCGCGCGCGCGACGTCATCCTCGCGGACGCATTTGAGGCCATCATCGGCGCGGTGTACCTCGACCAAGGATTCGCCGCCGCTGAGGCATTCATCGCGAAAAACATTTTTAATAAAATCGACAAGGTTATCGCCAATCGTTCTTACCAAGACGCCAAGAGCCGTTTCCAGGAACTCGCGCAGGAGAAGCGGGGGACGACGCCCGCATACGAGACGCTCTCGGAAGTCGGCCCCGACCACGACAAGCGCTTCACCGTTGGCGTGTTCATCGGTGATGAAGAGATCGCGCGCGGAGAAGGGCAGAGCAAGCAGGAAGCCGAGCAGGCCGCCGCCATCGCTGGTCTTGACAAAATGGGTTGGTAGTGTAGCATTGGGCGCGGGGTCCGCAATTCCGCGGGCCGAGCCCTTTGGAGGAGTCATGCTGAAACTCTGCAAAGTCAATGCGGCAGTGTTCCTGCCGATGCTGCTTGGATTCTACATAAGCTATGTTTTTTTTGACAAAGGGAATGTGGAAACGGCGAGAGTCGTATGGTCGATTGTCGCGGCAGGTATCGCTCTCGCAGCCGGCGTGTTCGCCGCCGCGGGCGCCCGACTAGATGAGAAGATTGATTCGGTCACGATCTCTCTGGTCGCAAGTGCGTACGCGATGATTGAAATGCCGCGCGACCTTCTCCCCGGTGCGGTGGACAGCAGCGCGCTGGTCATGGCAGTCGTATTCCTGCTTGTGGCCGCAGAACGAGAACGGCTTAAAGAAGAATCCATACTCGGCTGCGTCGGCATCTTGATTCCAGGATATGGTGCATTCATCGGTGCGCCGATCCTGTTCTACAAGGGTCGGCGCCGGCAAAAGATTTCCGCCATGTAGCTCCTCGCGCCCATGCGCACCGCCTCTCTTCGGAGAGGCGTTTTTCTTTTGGTACAATACACAGGTAATGCTGAAGCGACTGGAAATAGTCGGGTTTAAGTCGTTCGCCAAGAAAACGGTCTTGGACTTTTCGAATGCGACGACCGCCATCGTCGGGCCGAACGGCTCGGGCAAAAGCAACGTCGCCGAGGCGTTCCGCTTCGCGCTCGGCGAGCAGTCCATGAAGAGCATGCGCGGCAAGCGCGCCGAGGACCTTATCTGGGGCGGCTCCCACACGACTCCGCGGGCGAATCGTGCATCAGTCGTCATTGTCTTCGATAATTCCCGCCGCCAGTTCAAGATAGATTTCGACGAGGTATCCATCGAGCGCGCGGTCTTCCGCGACGGCATGAGCGAGTATTCCATCAACGGCTCGCGCGTCCGCCTCCGCGACATCGGAGAACTGCTTGCCAGCGCGAATATCGGCGAAACGGGCCACCACATCATCTCTCAAGGCGAGGCGGACCGCATCCTCCTCGCTAGCCCGCGCGACCGGCGCGCGATGCTCGAGGACGCGCTCGGGCTGCAGGCGTACGAATTCAAGAAGCAGGAGGCGCAGAAGAAGCTCGTCAAGACCGAAGAGAACATCGCTCAGATCAATTCGCTCCGGCGGGAGCTCGCGCCGCACCTGCGGTTCCTCGAGAATCAGGTGAAGAAGCTCGAACGCGCCGATGCGCTCCGTAGCGAACTCATCGGCCTTGCGCAGACGTATTTCGCCATCGAGGACGCCTACCTCGCGCACGAGAAGGTGAGAGTTGCCAAAGAGAAGCGGGACGCGGCGGAACGGCTCGCGACCGTTACCGCCGAATTATCCGGCATCGAAGAGCGCGCGACGACCGACGCCGAGGGTACGGAACGGCTCACGCTTGTGCGCAAGGCCGAGCGCGAGGCGGAGCGCATCAGCACCGAGCGCGCGACCCTCGCGCGCGGTATCGGCCGCGTAGAGGGAGCGCTGACCGCCGCGAAGGAGCGGAGCGAACGGGTCGCACGCGAACCGTATGCGAAGGTGCCGCGCGAAGACCTCTCTGCGCTCGCGAAAGAAGTCGGGAGGCAAGCAGAGGAAGCGACGACGCCGGAGGCGATGCTTTCTGCGCTCTCTGCGATACGGAAGGCGGTGGAAGCGTTCGCCAGCCGTTTCAGCGGGCCGACCAGCGACGTGCTCGCCGACGAGGAGCGCTCGGCGTATGCGCTTGAAAATGAGCGGGCAGAACTCCTTGCAAAAGACGCGAAGCTTTCTGAAGAGCTTGAGAAGGCGAAGTCCGCGCTTGCGCGCTATCGCGAGGCCCTGACCGCGCATGACGAGACGGGCAGGGAATTGCGCCGCCGCATTCTCGACCTCGCGCAGGCGAAGGCGCGCGAAGAGGGCGCGGTCGCCGCGAACGGCGCGCGCGAGTACGAACTCACGCTCCTTACCGAAGGGCTCGAGCGCGATAAGGCCGAGGCGCTTGCGCTCGGCGGCAGCGCGGCCATCTCCTATGCGCCGCTCTCTTCGCCGCCGAGCGAGGAGCGCCGCGTACAGGACGAGCGCAAGCGCACGCTGGAGCGCACGAAGATACGCCTTGAAGAGGCGGGCGGTACGGGCGAAGAGATACGGCAGGAGCACAAGGAAGTGTCGGAGCGCGAAGCATTCCTCGCGACCGAGCTTGAGGATCTCGCAAAGTCTTCTGCCGGCCTCAGCGCGCTCATCACCGATTTGGATACGGAACTCGCGAAGCATTTCTCCGACGGGCTTGCGAAGGTGAACGCCTCGTTCAGCGAATACTTCGCGCTCATGTTCGGCGGCGGCGGCGCGCGCCTCACGCTCGAAGAACCGGAAGAGCCGGACGAGTTAGATGAAGATGAACAGGCGGAAATTGTCGACGAACCGAAGGAGAAAGAGCGGCCGGGTATTGAGATCGCCGTGAACTTGCCGAAGAAGAAAGTGCGTTCCTTGATGCAACTCTCGGGCGGGGAGCGGGCGCTGACCAGTATTGCGCTCATCTTCGCGATGAGCCAGGTGAATCCCCCGCCGTTTTTGATACTGGACGAGACCGACGCCGCGCTCGACGAGGCGAACAGCCGCCGCTATGGCGACATGGTGGAGAACCTTGCGAAGAAAGCGCAGCTTATCGTCATCACGCACAATCGCGAGACCATGAGCCGCACCAACATCCTCTACGGCGTCACCATGGGCCACGACGGTGTTTCCAAATTGCTATCGGTGAAGTTTGAGGAAGCAGTTGCGGTGGCAAAATAGAGTACTATAGAGATATGAAGGTTTGGTTGAAGACAAACTGGAGAGAAATTGCCGGCTGGATAGTAATTCTATATCTATTGGCCATTTCCGGCTCTCTTATAAATGAGAGTCTTCGTTTTGATGGGAGACCTACTTTTGAGACTTTCGAGGTTGCTGGGGTCTTGGCTGTGTTTATCTTGTGCTGGCTTAGACTCAATAAGAAGTAATCGTTTGTGGTATAGTAAAAACATGTATACGGCCATCTACAAAAAAGTCCGTTCTGGCTATGTCGCCTGGCTTGAAGAAATTCCGGGCGTTTTGACGCAGGGCGCGACACGGGCAGAGGCTCGTACAAATCTCGAGGACGCGCTTCGCGAATTTACCATGGCTCGTCGCAATGCAACGAAACGGGCTTCTGCACGCGGAGCATCTCTTAGTCGTGAGCGTCTAGCGTTCGTCTAATTTTCATGAAGCGTCGTGCGCTTGAACAACACCTACGAAATTGTGGGTGCCGTCTTGTGCGTGAAGATACAAAACATGGTGTATGGGAGAATCCGAAAAATGGAGCAATGGCAACGGTGCCGCGGCATGCCGATATAGATTCGTATCTTGCCCGAAAAATCTGCAGGGAGCTCGGAATCGAGTATCCGAGCGGTCGCTAATTACACCGGCACGAAATCCAATTCTTTTTCGGCGATGCGGGTAGCAGAGGGACTATCCACAATACAATGCGGTCGCACTATATTTTGGATACCGTTCCTCAATGAGAGCCTAAAGCTCTCACGGTGAGGTGCTATCCATAACTTTGTCCTATAGGCACAAGTCTTGGATACTCTCCTCAATCAAGTTCGGAAAGCAGTGGCGGTCGCGAAATAGTGCCTACGTTCTCGTTTTCTGGTCTTGAATTCGAACGAAAGAAGCAAAGCCGAGAAAAATAGAAAGCATCAAGAGAATTGGTCCCTTCATCCAACTCGAGGGCGCGGGTACAGTATTTAAATTGGGATTTGAAGGCATGTATATAACCGCTGCATGGTTTCTCGGGGAAAGAGCGGTGCATACGGTATGTGCAAAATGCTTCAAGCCAGATGTATCAGTAAAAGAATACACATCACTACCGCAACTCATTCCGCCGGATGTGCTGTATTCGTACGTACCCTGCGTTTCCGCGCCGTGTAGATACAAGTCAGCCGTGCTCCAGGTGAGATAAGCGCCAAGAATAGAGAAACATATCGCAAGAACGAAAATTACGTAGGCGAGGTTTAACAGATTTTTTTGGTTTTTCATGAGGGAAGAGGGACGAAATCCAACTCCCTCTCTGCAATACGCGCCGTTAGTAATTTCACCTTGATAGGGTCGCCGAGGCGGTAGCTCTTGTGCGTGCGGCGGCCGATGAGCTGGTAATTCTTTTCGTCGTATTCAAAATAATCATCGCCAACGTTGCGGACGTTTATCATGCCGTCGGCGTGCGTTTCATTCAGCTCCACATACAATCCGCGCTCGGTCACGCCCGAGATGACGGCGTCAAATTCTTCACCGATGCGCCCGGCGAGAAATTCCACCTGCTTCATTTTAATAGAGTCGCGCTCGGCGTCGGAGGCCGCGACTTCGCGTTCGGACGCGTGGAGCGCGAGCTTGTCGAACGCCTGCATCTCCGCCGGCGTGATCGGCGCGCCGCCCGCATGCGCCTTGATGAGCCGGTGGATGACGAGGTCGGGGTAGCGGCGTATCGGGGAAGTGAAATGGGTGTAAAAATCGAATGCAAGCCCGAAGTGGCCAATGTTCCGAGTGGTGTAGATGGCCTTGCTCATCGAGCGGAGCGTCGCGGTCTTCACCAAATACTCTTCCGGCTTCCCTTTTACCGATTCCAGAAGTTTGTTGAGTTCTGCGCCCGTCACCTTGCCGGCGCCGGACGTCTGCAGGTGGTAGCCCATGATGCGGAGGAGGTTTGCCAGGTTCTCAATGCGGTCGGTGTCCGGCTCATCGTGCACGCGGTAGAGCGACTGGAAGTGCGGACCGCCGTTACTCGTGAGCTCGGAGAGGTGCTTCGCGACCGCTTCGTTCGCGAGGAGCATGAAGTCCTCGATGAGGAGGTTCGTCGCTTTGCGCTCTTTCAGATGGATAGCGATCGGCCTGCCCTCGGCATCGAGCTCGACCTTCACTTCGGCCGTGTCGAACTCGATGGCGCCTTTTGCCGCGCGGCGCGCGCGTATCTTTGTGGAGAGCTGAAGAAGCGTTGAAAGCTCCTCATGCATCGTGCCGCTCCCGGCATCGAGCACCTCTTGGGCGTTCTCATAGGTGAAGCGCTTATTGGAGTGGATGACCGTCTCGCCGAACCAGGTGTCCTTGATATTCGCATCGCGGTCGAGCGTGAAGACCGCCGAAACCGCGAGGCGGTCCTCGTCCGGCTTCAATGAACAGAGGTCGTTGGAGAGGATTTCGGGGAGCATCGGGATGGTGCGGTCCACGAGGTACACGGAGGTCGCGCGCGCGATGGCCTCCTTATCGAGCTCGGTGCCGGGCTTCACGAAGAAGGAAACATCGGCGATATGGACGCCGACCTCGATAGTTCCATCCGGAAGTTTCCGCACCGAGAGAGCGTCATCAAAGTCCTTTGCATCAAAGGGGTCGATGGTGCAGGTCGGCGCGTCGCGGAAGTCGCGCCGTTTCGGATTCTTCGCTTCCTCCGCGAGCATCGCCGCGCCATTTTTTTCAAGCTCTTTTGCATCGGCGACGACGCCGGGAGGGAAGTCGCTCGAGAATCCTTGGCCGAGGGCAAGCGCGCGCATCTCGGTCTCGTGCACGCCCGCCTTGCCGATAATCTGTTCAATGGTGCCGAGCGGATACTCCTTGTCCGCGGCCCATTCGCCGAGCCGCACGACGACCTTGTAGCCGAGCGGCGCATCGCCCCGGTCCAGAATGACGATAGGCACGTACATTTTCTTATAGTCAGGCGCAAGCAGGGTCAGGCCGTTTTCCTCCACAAGCGTACCGACGAAGGTCTCGCGCGCCCGGGAGATTATCTCCACCACCTTGCCGGCCTCGCGCGGCGGCATCCTTCCGGAAGGGTCTTGATACTTGCCCGCCGGAGCGACCTTGACGATGTCGCCCGAGAGCGCGTGGTTCGTCCATTCTTGCGGAATAATGAGGTCCTCTTCTTGCCCTTCCACAGGGGAAAAGCCGAAACCCTTTCGGGTCATCGTGATTGGACCTTCGTAGAGACGCTCTGCCGGCATTTCTCGTACTCTAGCAATAGTGGAAGCTTTCTGCTATAGTCCCGCGTATGTTGATGATTCGCTTTCAGCGCATCGGCCGGACCAATGATCCGGCGTTTCGCATTGTCGTTCTCGAGAAGGAGCGCGCCGCCAAGGCGGGCAATATCGTCGAGCTCCTCGGCACCTACAACCCGCGCTCCAAGGCGCTCACCCTGAACGAGGAGCAGGTGAAGCACTGGCTCTCTATGGGCGCCCAGCCGACGGACTCCATCCGCAATCTCCTCATAAATAAGAAGGTCATTGAGGGCAAGAAGGTGAACGTCCTCCCGCGCAAGTCCCCGCAGAAGAGCGAGGAGGCCATCGCCGCAGAGGCGGCGGCCGCAGAGGCTGCGAAGGCGGCCGCGGCCGCGCCGGCTGTTGAAGCGGCTCCGGAAGTAGAGGCGCCGACCGAGGCGGAAGTGATTGCAGAAGCTGAACCGGCGGCAGAGGAGGCTCCTGCAGTAGTTGAGGAAGTTCCGGTCGCAGAGGCCGCAGCCGAAGAGACGCCCGCAGCGTAAACCGCCCGCTTTGGCGGTGCTACTATCCCTATATGGAACCAGACCAAGCATTTCTTGAATACGCGGTGAAGGCGCTCGTGGATCACCCGGAAGCGGTGGAGACCACCCGCACCATAGACCAGATGGGCGTCCTCCTCACTCTCACTGTGCACCCGGAAGATATGGGCAAGATAATCGGCAAGAGCGGCAAGACCGCCGAGGCGCTCCGCATCCTCCTGCGCGTCGTGGGGATGAAAGGCAATGCGCGCGTGAACCTGAAGATAAATGAACCGGTCGGCGGCAAGCGCGAGCAGGAGATGAAGTCGGTGGATCAGGTCGTAGAGGAACTTTAATGATTCATATCAAGTACAGGCTCGACAGATCTGTAACTCACGGTATTGGGATATTTGCAGATCAGGACATACAGAAAGGACATCTGATCTACACAGTGAGTCCTGTTCTGGACGTAAACATAACTCAAGACCAGTTTGATTCGTTAAAAGAAGAAGAAAAGAAAGAAATCAGATACTGGGGATATTGGTTTGAACCCCAAGAGGTTTGGCATGTGGATTTTGATAACATCAAATTTATTAATCATTCGTTCACGCCAAACACAACTCAGGACTTTTCTCTCCCAGAACACCCCCTTATTGCTACGAGAGATATACGGAAGGGCGAAGAACTTACACAAAACTACCTCGATTTCGAAAGCAAAGAGGTACTGGAGGGTAGAGGCATCAAACTGCTATGAAATTCCACCTGATCACCCTTTTTGAAGAAGCGTGCGACGCATACCTCTCGGCGTCCATCATCGGCCGCGCCCGCAAGGAGAAGAAG
The DNA here is from genome assembly GCA_018968865.1 of Patescibacteria group bacterium. The sequence goes on from JAGWZP010000001.1 coordinate 28,370, forward strand.
ATTTTCGTCAGCTATCAGACCCCGCGAGATTTCGCAGACAACAAATGGGGCAAGGTAGACGAGCGCCCGTACGGCGGTGGCCCCGGCATGGTCATGACTGCCCTGCCGGTTGTAAAAGCGGTGGAGAAAGCTCTAAAAGGCAGAAAAGGGAAGTCTGTCAAACACTCGGTGTTTGACAGGGTGATCGTGTGGTTTAGGCCGGGAGCGAAGCAGTTTACGAACAAAGACGCCGACGCGCTCGCGAAATATAGCGACGTCGTGCTCGTGTGCGGCCGGTACGAGGGCATAGACGAGCGCGCGAAGAAGATACTCAAGACGCTCGCGCCCGTAAAAGAATTCGCCGTGGGCGAAGCCGTGTACACGGGCGGGGAAGTGCCGGCACTCGCGATAGTGGACGCCGTCACACGCCGCCTGCCGGGCGTGCTCGGCAAGGACGCCTCGGTGGAGGAGCGCCGCATCGCCTCATCCGCCGTCTACACCCGCCCCGAAACGATTTTATATAAAGGTAAAAAATATCGCGTCCCTAAGGTTCTTCAAACCGGCCATCACGCGAACATTGACAAATGGCGTAAAATACGGTAGTATAGTCCCAACGTCGCTTGTTCTTTTCCCATCTTGGCAAGCAGGTTCGCGACGTTACTGCGGGTCCAAGGAGAAATCGTGTTTGTAATCGATGAAGAAACTGTAAAAAGTGGAGAAAACATTAATCACTATGACGCCGATCTTCTCCACTTCTTCAAGAAGGCAAAAGAACAGAGCGTAAAGATTTATTCGCTCAGCGTTCTCCTCACTAGAGAAGAATCAGACTGTCTTCCCGAAGGAGAATCGAGATTAATCAGAATACAAACAACGTCAAAGGAAGTGTACTTGAAGCTTGGCTCGTTTGGCATCGAGTTCCAGGAAGCTCTGGCAGCGTTCGCTCTCTCGGAGGAAGTCGGTAATGGTCAGTTTATACTGTCGTTCCCCGAAGGTAGGTTTGCGTATCATGTTGTCCTGTTAAGTCCCGACAATGGCGAACTTGTTGTAACACTTTCTCCCGCGCACTAGCCACGCGCAACAACCGCGCCACCCCGGTATATGGGTGGTTTTTTGTTGTCCACACAGGGGCTTGCGGGAAAAGGCGGGGGGTGATAGGTTGAGTGCATAAGATACGAGTGAGTAACGGAGGGCGGGGAGAGAGTTAATACGGGAACCGAAGAAAAACGCATAAGCGCAAGCGGATTTATTTCCGTGCGTTCGCATTTATATATTTCAGCCATTACCACCTAGCTCACCAACGACATGCGCAAAACCCTCACTCAGAAGACGTTCGGTGCGTTCCGGGCTCCGCAAGTTTCCTTTCCGGACCTCGTCGGCCACCAGCGCGGTTCATTCGACTGGCTTCTCAAAGACGGCCTCGCCGAGCTCTTCAAAGAGTTTTCGCCCATCTCCGATTATTCGGGGAAGAAGTTCGAGCTCCAGTTCGAGAGTTTTGAGATAGGCGAGCCGAAGTACGATGAAGATTTCGCACGCGAAAACATGCGCACCTACGAGGCGCCGATCAAGGCGACGGTGAAGCTCGTCAACAAAACGTTCGGTTCGGAGAAGAGCCAGGAGATTTTCCTGACCGACATGCCGATCATGACGCCGCACGGCTCGTTCATCGTCTCGGGCGTGGAGCGCGCTATCGTCCCGCAGCTTGCGCGCAGCTTCGGCGCGTTCTTCGTTTCGGAGCTCATCCGCGGCAAGCCGTACTTCGGCGCGAAGATCATCCCGCTTCGGGGCGTGTGGATTGAGATTGACTCAGAAGCCGACGGCGCTATCTTCGTGAAGATCGACCGCAAGCGCAAATTCCCCATCACCCAGCTCCTCTCGGTGTTCGGCGGAGGGCTCGGCGAGGCGGTCGCAAAACATTTTGCAAAGGACCCGCTCGCGCTCGCGGCCATCAAGGCGACGCTGGAGCACGACGAAGCGACGTCTATCGAGGAGGCCTATGTGGAGATACACCGCCGCATGCGCGACGGCGATCTCGCGACGCCGGAAAACGCGAAGAACTTCGTCCAATCGCTTTTCTCGGTGGAGCGCTACGACGTCGGCAAGGTCGGCCGCCACCGTTTGAATTCCCGCTTCGGCCTTCCGACCACCGAAAAGGCGCTCGAGAAGCGCACACTCGGCCTCGCGGACTTCGTCCGCATCATTTCTGAAATTACGAAGCTGAACGCCGACCCGTCGGCGCGCCCGGATGACATCGATCACCTCGGGTTCCGCCGCGTGCGCTTCGTCGGCGAACTCTTGCAGGCGCGCATGCGCGTGGGCATGAGCCGCATGAAGCGCAATATCCAGGACCGCATGTCGACGATCGAGAGCGAAACCACGCTCCCGATGGCGCTTGTGAACCCGCGCCCGTTCCACGCCTCCGTGCACGAATTCTTCACGGCGAACCAGCTCTCGCAGTTCATGGACCAGCAGAACATTCTCGCCGAGCTCGAGAACATGCGCACGCTCTCCGCGCTCGGTCCCGGCGGCCTCACAAGAGAGCGCGCAGGCTTCGAGGTGCGCGACGTGCATCCGTCCCACTACGGACGCCTCTGTCCGATCCACACGCCGGAAGGCCAGAACATCGGCCTCATCCTCCGCCTCGCCACGCACGCGCGCACGAACGATTTCGGCGTCATCGAAACGCCCTACGCGCGCGTCAAGAACGGCAAGGTGACCGAGGAGATCGTGTACTTGAACGCGCTCGACGAGGAGCTCGAGTACATCGCACACGGCGCCACCAAGCTCGACAAGGACAACCGCATCGTGGTCGATTTCGTCGAAGCGCGCCACAAAGGCGACCCGATCATCATCCCGCGCGAGAAGATCACGCTCATGGACGCCTCGACGTACCAAATGTTTAGCATCGCGACTTCCATGATTCCGTTCGTGGACCACGACGACGCGAACCGCGCCCTGATGGGTTCCAACATGCAGAAGCAGGCGACGCCGGTCCTCATTCCCGAGGCTCCGCTCGTCGCGACTGGCATCGAGACGCATGCGGCGCGCAGCACCGGCCGCCTCGTCCTCGCCGCAGAAAGCGGCGAAGTGACTCACGTCGATGCGCGCAAGATTGTTGTTGAAAATAAGGAAGGGAAGAAGAAGGAATACCGCCTCCAAGGGCTTACCCAGACCAACCAGAACTCCGCCTTCATGCAGCGGCCGTCGGTCGCACTTGGCGAGAAGGTGAAGAAGGGCGACGTGCTTGCCGATAATTCTTCGACCGACCAGGGCCAGCTCGCGCTCGGCCAGAACGTGCGCGTCGCGTTCATGAGCTGGAACGGCGCGAACTACGAAGACGCCATCATCATCTCCGAGCGCCTCGTGGAGGAAGCGAAGTTCACCACGGTGCACATCGAGGACTTCGATTGTGTGGTGCGCGACACCAAGCTCGGTCCCGAAACGACCACCCACGACATCCCGAATGTCGGCGAATTGCGCCTCAAGAATCTCGACGAAGAGGGCGTCATCCGCATCGGCGCGGAAGTGCGCCCCGGCGACATCCTCGTCGGCAAGGTCACGCCGAAAGGCGAGACCCAGCTCACGCCGGAAGAGCGCTTGCTCCGCTCCATCTTCGGCGACAAGGCGAAGGACGTGAAGGACACCAGCCTCCGCATGGAGGGCGGGAAGAAAGGCCGCGTCATCGGCGTGCGCGTCTTCGCGCGCGAGAAGGGCGACCAGCTCGAGAGCGGCATCATCAAGAAAATCGTCGTCACGGTCGCGCAGGTGCGTAACGTATCGGTGGGCGACAAGCTCGCCGGACGCCACGGCAACAAAGGCGTCATCAGCCGCGTCCTGCCGGTCGCCGACATGCCGTACGACAAGGATGGCAATCCGATCGACCTCATCCTCACGCCGCTCGGCGTGCCGAGCCGTATGAACCTCGGGCAAATTCTCGAAATGCACCTCGGGCTCGCGGCGCACACGCTGAATTACCAGGCCGTCGTACCGCCGTTCGCGGGCGCAACCGCCGACGAGATACGCAACGAACTCGAAGCCGCCGGCTTCTCCCGCACCGGCAAGATGCAGCTCTACGACGGCCGCACCGGCAGCGCTTTCGCGCAGACCATCGCGGTCGGCTATATGTATGTCCTCAAGCTCCATCACATGGTGGAAGACAAGATCCACATGCGAAGCATCGGCCCCTACAGCCTCATCACCCAGCAGCCCTTGGGCGGCAAGGCGCAGAACGGCGGCCAGCGCTTCGGCGAAATGGAAGTGTGGGCGCTCCTCGGCTACGGCGCCGCGTACACGCTCCGCGAAATGCTGACTATCAAGTCGGACGACATTCAGGGCCGCTCGGCGGCGTTCGACGCCATCGTCAAGGGGGAGCCGATCAGCCACACGGGCACGCCGGCGTCCTTTGCCGTGCTGACGAACCAGATCCGCGGCCTTGCGCTCGACGTCGAGCCGCTGAATCTCCCGCCCTCGGTGGAGGAGTAATTTATTAACCCTGATTTTCCCTGTATGGCATTCACCCCCCGCAAACTTCCTCCGCGCGATACCTGGAACGGTCTTCGCCTGACTCTCGCCTCGCCCGAGCGCATCCTCGCGTGGAGTAGTGGCGAAGTCACCAAGCCGGAGACCATCAACTACCGCACCCAGCGCTCCGAGAAGCACGGGCTCTTCGACGAGAAGATCTTCGGTCCGGAAAAGGACTACGAGTGCTACTGCGGCAAGTACAAAGGCATCCGCTACAAGGGCATCGTCTGCGACAAGTGCGGCGTCGAGATCACCCGCAGCATCGTGCGCCGCGAGCGCATGGGCCACATCGAGCTCTGCACGCCGGTCGCGCACATCTGGTTCCTCCGCTCCGTGCCGAGCCGCATGGCGCTCCTCCTCGGCGCATCGGCGACCGACATCGAGAAGGTCGTCTACTTCGCGGGCTACATCGTCACCAAGATCGCGGAAGAAGAGAAGAAGCGCCTCCTCGGCGAGCTCGAGAGCGAATATAAATCCAAGTACAAGTCGCTCGGAAGCGACAAGGAGCGCGATACGCTCAAGGAGAAGATGACGCTCACGAAGGCCGAAATCGACGGCGTCGTCGTCGGCAAAGTGCTCGACGAGCTCGAGTACCACCGCTTCTCGGTGAAGTACGGCGGTCTCTTCGAGGCCCGCATCGGCGCCGAGGCCATTTACGATATTTTCTGCAAACTCGATCTCAAGGAGCTCGAGAAGACGCTGTCCGCGCGCTACGAGCACGCCGGCGCCGCCGAGCGCGAGAAGCTCGCAAAGCGCCTCTCGCTCATCGCCGGACTCATCGCCTCCGGCGTCCGTCCCGAATGGCTCTTCCTCACGCGCATTCCGGTCATCCCGCCGGCGCTTCGCCCGATGGTCGCGCTTGAGGGCGGCCGCCATGCGACAAGCGACGTGAACGACCTCTACCGCCGCGTCATCAACCGCAACAACCGCCTCAAGAAGCTCATCGACATCCATGCGCCGGAAGTCATTCTGCGCAACGAGAAGCGCATCCTGCAGGAAGCGGTCGACGCGCTCCTCGACAATTCCATCAGGAAGAGCGGCGCCTCCGCCGGCGCCATGACGATGGCGCAGCGCCGTCCGCTGAAGAGCTTGGCCGATTACCTCAAAGGGAAGCAGGGCTACTTCCGCCAGAACCTGCTCGGCAAGCGCGTGGACTACTCCGGCCGCTCCGTCATCGTCGTCGGTCCGGACCTCGAGCTCGACGAATGCGGATTGCCGAAGCACATGGCTTTGGAGCTCTTCCGCCCGTTCGTCATCGCCGGCCTTCTAGAGCGGGAACTCGCGTTCAACATCCGCGGCGCCGGCCGCCTTATTGAAGACGGCGTTGCCGAGGTGTGGGAACTCTTGGAAGAGGCCATCAATGGGAAATACGTGCTCCTCAACCGCGCCCCGACCTTGCACCGCCAGGGCATCCAGGCCTTCCGCCCGCGGCTCATCGAAGGCGACGCCATCCAGCTCCACCCGCTCGTCTGCAACGCGTTCAACGCGGACTTCGACGGCGACCAGATGGCCGTGCACGTGCCGCTCTCCGAAGAGGCGCAATGGGAGGCGAAGCACATCATGAGCGCCAATAAAAACATTTTGAAGCCGGGCAACGGCGAAATGACGGTGCTTGCTGCAAAACCGCAAGACATCATTCTGGGCCTCTACTGGCTTACCAAGGAAATCAAAGGAGGCACGGGCGAGGGAAGCTACTTCGCATCGCCGAACGCGGCTATTCTCGCGTCCGAATACGACGCTATCGACCTGCGCGCCACAATCAACGTCCTGCCGGTCGAAGGGAAAGAGAAGTACGCTCAATTCGACGGACATCCGTTTGAAACGACTGTCGGCCGGCTCCTCTTCAACACGGTGCTCCCCGCCGACTATCCGTTTGTGAACGACACCATCACCAAGAAAGCGCTTGCGCGGATCATGACCGACTGCGCGACGCGTTACGGATTCGACGCCGTTCCGAACATCGTGAACAAAGTGAAGCGTTTCGGCTTCGATTACGCGACCCGTTCCGGCATCTCGTGGGCCATCGATGACGTCTCCGTGCCGAAAGAGAAATCGCGCATCATTGCCGAAGCGGTCGCCAAGGTCGCCAAGGTGCAAGAAGATTATGAAAACGGCTTGCTGGCCGAAGAAGAAAAGCGCCGCATGGCGATTGAAATCTGGCAGGGAACGAAGCAGGCGGTCGAAAAGCAGGTCGATCTCGAGCTCGACCCGATGGGTTCCGTCGCCGCCATGGTGAATTCCGGCGCGCGCGGTACGCTCGGCAACCTGACTCAGATGGCCGGTATGAAAGGTCTCATCCAGGATACGTCCGGCAAGACCATCGAAGTGCCCATCATCTCCTCGATGATAGAGGGGCTGAATCCGATTGAGTACTTCATGTCCACGCACGGCGCCCGCAAGGGCCTCACCGACACCGCGCTCGGCACCGCGAAGGCCGGCTACCTCACGCGCCGTCTCTTCGACGTCGCGCAAGATTCCATCGTGACCGAGAAGGACTGCGGCACCGCCCGCGGTGTGAAGATCAACCGCATAAGCGCCTCCGGCATTCAGACCGATTATGCGAAAGCGCTCCGCGGCCGCGTGCTCGCCGAAGACGCGAAGGACCATGACGGAACCGTCCTCTTCAAGAAAGGGCACTATCTCTCCATCCTCGATGCCGACGCGCTGAACGCTTCTTCGGTGGATACGGTCGTCGCTCGCTCGCCGATGTCGTGCGAGACGCGCTACGGCATCTGCCAGACCTGCTACGGCATGGACCTCACCACGCAGGAATTGATAGACCTCGGCGAAGCGGTCGGCACCGTCGCCGCACAGGCCATCGGCGAACCGGGCACCCAGCTCACGATGCGCACCTTCCACGCTGGCGGCGTGGCCTCGATCGGCGGCGACATTACGAGCGGTCTGCCTCGCGTCGAGGAAGTGTTCGAGAAACGCTCGCCGAAGAATCCGGCGGTCATCTCCAAGACTGACGGCATTGTCATTGAGATCAAAGAGGAGGGCCGCGAGAAAGTTATCGTCGTCGCACCGCTTGCGGGGCAAGGGAAGAAGGATGGTTCATCCTTTGAGTATCTCGCGCCGTACCCGCGCGTGCCCTTGGTGAAGGAAGGCGATTCGGTCGTGCGCGGCCAGATACTCACTGACGGTTCTGCCGACCTCGATGATCTCTTCGAGTACGCGGGCCGCGCGATGGTGCAGGAATACATCATCACTGAAGCATCCAAGATTTATGAGCTTCAGGGCGCGCCGGTCTCGCGCAAGCACCTGGAAGTCGTCGTGAAGCAGATGTTCTCGCGGGTGAAGATCACCGACGCCGGCGACACCGACTACTCGGTCGGCGACGTCGTGGAAGATTGGGAGATCGTAAAGTCGGTCAAGGAAATGGAAGACGCGGGGAAGATCGCGCCGAAGTCCAAGGAAATCGTGCTCGGCATCAAGGAGAGCGCGCTCTCGCGCCGCTCGTTCCTCTCGGCCGCGTCCTTCGAGCAGACGACGAAGATCCTCATCAACGCCGCGCTCCGCGGCTCGGTGGACCGCCTGCGCGGGCTCAAGGAGAACGTCATCCTCGGCCGCCTCATTCCGTCCGGCACCGGCTTCGCGGGCAGCAAGAAGCATGCGCACATCGCGAAGCTTCAGGCGGAACGCCCGGCGCCGGTCGCGTACGAATCAAGGACGACCAGCTTTGCTCCGCGCACCCCGCGCAGTCTCTAAGTTTTACAAAAAGGAGAGCAAAACCGACCAAAAGGGCGGTTTTGCTTTGCTATGAAAATAGTTACGGCGCGGAAACCTGAAAATGTTTCCGCGCCGTTTTTGGACGTAGTTTATTTATCCAAATATTTTGCCACCTTATCGCAAGGAACGTTGGTAGCAACAACATAATTCCTGCCGCTGGTGGTAGCCATCGTTACGCCAAAGCATAACCCGGTTCGAGGATCTTTCGAATAGACCATCCCCTCAGCAATGCTTTTCGCTAGGTCCACACTGGTCGGTAGTGAACCCGCTGTACATCCCGCAAGTGCCATCACGACTACTGCCGAAATGCTCTTTATATTCACGATGTTTTCCTCTCAAGGTTCAATATATACGCGCTAACTCAGAGATGAGTTTAGGGCGGAAACGCTGGGCAAAGCGTAGCATTAGATAATACTTTTGTCAAGCACATGAGAAGCGCGGTAGAATCAAGAAATCATGGCGGGAGATACGGTACAGCAGATAAAAGAGCGATTGAGCATACAGGACATCGTAAGTCCTTATGTAAAATTGCGCCGCGCGGGGCGTTCGCTCGTCGGGCTCTGCCCGTTCCACAAAGAGAAGACCGGTTCGTTCCACGTCTCGCTCGAGCGCGGGACGTGGCACTGCTTCGGGTGCGGCCTCGGCGGTGATGGATTCTCGTTTATTGAGAAGATTGAAGGCGTGGATTTCAAGGGAGCGCTGAAAATTCTCGCCGAGAAAGCCGGTGTCAAAATTACTACCATATATGGTAGTGAAAATCGCGAGGCCGCATCCAAGAAAGAACGCCTGCATGCGCTTATGAGCCGCGCGGGCGAGTGGTACGCGAGCAAGTTTGCAGGAAGTCCTGCCGAAGCATATGCGAAGAAGCGCGGTCTCACGGGCGAGACCATCGCTGCATGGCGGCTCGGCTTCGCGCCGGAGGCGTGGCGCGCGCTTCTGGAAGCGCTTTCTGCCGAAGGGTTTTCGACGCAAGAACTACTTGCGGCGGGATTGATAAAAGAAGCCGACGGCAAGCCGGGCACCTATTATGACCGGTTCCGCAATCGCTTAATGTTCCCGATACGCGACGTAGCCGGCCGCGTGGTTGCGTTCACCGGCCGGGCGCTCGCGGACGACGACCTTGCGAAGTACCTCAACTCGCCGGAGACCGAGCTCTACCATAAGTCCGACATCCTTTTCGGGATGGACAGAGCGAAAGACGCGATACGCGTGCGCAAATTCACGATGTTGGTAGAGGGGCAGATAGACGTACTGCACGCGCATCAGGCCGGCTTTACGAATGCCGTGGCGCTCTCGGGCACGGCGCTCACCGAGAAGCATCTTGCACTGATGAAGCGCTACAGCGAGAACCTCATGCTCGTGTTGGACGCCGACCCGGCGGGGCTCAAGGCGACGGCGCGCTCGGCCGAATTGGCCCTTCGGCAAGGCCTGCGGGTGAAGGCGGCACGACTGCCTTCGGGCAAGGATCCGGCCGACCTCATCAGCGAGGATCCGAAAGAGTTTGCGAAGCGCGTCACCGCCGCAAAGCCCATCGTCGAATTTTTCCTCGCGGAGCTCGGGGAAATGGAGAGCGACCCGCACCGGCTCCTGCGCCTCGCCGAAAGCATCGTACTCCCGCTCCTTTCCGCGATGCCGAGTCCGATGGAGCGCGAGCATTTCATACAAGCGACGGCCCGCTCGCTCGGCCTTTCGGGCGAAGCCGTCCGCGAATCGCTCAAGCGATTGCCGAAATATAATGACGCATCCAACGGTACTACTGGTATGGGCGTGTCGAACCGTCCGCCGGCCCGCTCGCCGGTAGATGTACGCTCTGAACTGCTCCTCGCCGTTGTACACGCTTATCCCGATACGCCGCTTGCGGAGCGCGTCAAAGCGGAGTATTGTCGAATTACTGGAGCTCAAGAATTGCCGCCAAGCAAGTCTCCGGAATCAGCCCTGTTCTCTGTAGAACAGACGTTCGGCGAAGATCCGGGTGCCGAGGCGGCAGACGAGCTTCTCCGCGCCTTTGAAGAAGCGGTTATCCGCGAGGCGTATCAGGGGGCAGTAACAAACCTACGAAAAGCCGAAGCCGCAAGGGACGCGGTCGCGGTGGCAAGTGCGCAAGCGATGTGCGCCGCACTCTCGGCGCGGCTCGCGGCGTTCGGGAGGTAGTCCCGAACAATCTATTTTTCACTTTATTTTCCACTTTTCCGTATGGCGAAACGCATGAAAAAAAAGAAGAAGAGCGTCAAGAAAGCCGCGAAGTTCGCCCGTAGGGCGAAGCCGGTAAAGCGTACGCATACCAAGAAGAAAAAAGTTGCGAAGCGCTTGACGAAAAAAACGAAGCGTACGAAGAAGCAGGTCGTCCGCGCCGCTGTCCGTGGCGCAAAGGCGAAAGCGAATTCGGCCAAGGCGCTTTCGGCGGAGACGCTCATCGAGAAGGGCAAAGAGCGCGGCTACGTCACCTACAATGAAATATTGAAGTCGTTCCCGCACGTCGAGGACGACGTAAGCTTCCTCGAATCGCTCTACGAGCGGTTTGCCATCGCGGGCGTCGACGTGCTCGAAGGCGGGATGCTCGAAGATGCCGCCGACGAATACCTCGCGACGCGCAACATCAAGGACCGCCACTCGACCGGCTACGACTCCATCCAGATATACCTCCGCGAGATCGGACAGTACCCGCTGCTGACCGCCGCCGAAGAGCGCGAGCTCGCGAAGCGCATCGAGAAGAGCGACGCCGAAGCGCGCAACATCCTTGCGCGGAGCAACCTGCGCCTCGTCGTGTCTATCGCGAAGAAATACGTCGGCCGCAGTCCCGACCTCACGCTCCTCGACCTTATCCAAGAAGGGAATCTCGGCCTCTTCCGCGCCGTGGACAAGTTCGACTGGAAGAAGGGCTACAAGTTTTCAACCTATGCGACGTGGTGGATACGCCAGGCGATCACCCGCGCCTTGGCCGACCAGAGCCGCACCATCCGCATTCCGGTCCACATGGTGGAGACCATCGCGAAATACAAGCAGGTCTCACGCCGCCTCGCGCAGGTGCTGGGAAGGGACCCGCAAGCGGAGGAGATCGCGGTAGAAATGGGTGTTGAACCGGAGAAAATTTATCAAATAGAGAAGATCAATCAGGACACGCTCTCCTTGGAGAACCCGGTTGGTAGCGACGACGACGAGAAATCGACCCTCGGCGATTTCATCCCCGACGATAAGATTCCCTCGCCGGTGCAGGAATCATCGGAGCGCATTCTCTCGGAACAGGTGCGGCAGATCTTGAGCGACCTCTCGCCGAAGGAGCGCAAGATTTTGGAGATGCGCCACGGGCTCATGGACGGCATCTATCACACGCTTGAAGAGGTGGGGCGCGAGTTTGGCGTCACGCGCGAGCGCATCCGCCAGATCGAAGCGAAAGCGTTGGAAAAAATCCGAACCCACGACAAAGCCCGTCACCTGAAGAGCTATTAGCTATACTTGATGGCCAAGAAAAAGCGCAAAAAACTGCCCATTAAGCACTGGAGCCACTCCAGCTTGATGGCGTTCTTGCGCAATCCGCTTGCGTGGTACAAGCGTTATGTGGAAGAGATCTATGATACGCCGACGACGCCGGCCGCCGTCGTGGGGAGCGCTGGACATCGAGCGCTGGAGCATTTTTACAGCGGAGCGCCCAAAGACATTGCGATACAGAAGGGTCTTGAATATATTCGCGATGTCGCAGACTTTGAAATTAATTTCGGCAGGGCGAAAACGAAGCGTGCGAAGAAAGAGAAGCGGAAAGCGATGGAGACCGAATACCTGCGGGCTATCGGGTATTATCTCGCGCGGCCGCCGAGGCATAAAGTGCTCGGTGTGGAGGTGCGGGGTGTTGTGGAGATAGAAGGGCTCCCTCTTCCGATAAAAGCGATTTCAGACTTGGTAGTAGCGTCGCGCGTAGAGAAGGGCGCGGTGGATATCGTGGACCATAAATTTGTCGCGTCGTTCAGCAAAGGCGGTGCTGCGAAATCGCTGTTCATCATCCAGGCCATTTTCAATTACTACACGGTGCGGGAAATGTTCGGGAAGCCGGTGCGGCGCTTCATCGTCTATGAATGCAAGAAAACGAAAAACGCCGACGGGTCTCCGCAGATGCGGCGGTACGAAATAGATTTCAAAAAATGCGACGAGGATTTCAAAGTCTTCCACCGGCTTGTGAGCGACGCGACGGAAGAGATTTCCCGCACGCGCGTATACCTGCCGAATCCATCCGACATGTTCGAGGGCGATAATTCGTTTGATATTTATCGGTTGGAGTTGGTGGACGAATGACGCACGGAGGAAGCGCGCCGCCTTTCGGACACGCATAATTTTCTGCTGAAAATTTGCTGTGTCTCGCGCCGCCGCGCTCCGACACGTCCTCAAGACGGCGCACCTCCTCCGCTAGTTCGCGAGCGCTTGGTCGACGAGCTGTTTGACCGCGTCGAAGCTGTAGGCGCCGTCCATGACGACTGGCGGTTTTCCGGTGACGAGGATAAGCGAGAACGGCGTGCCGCGCGCGCCCATATCAAGCGCATTCTGCCGGTCCGCCATAATTCGCGCCGTGAGCGTGGTCGAAGCGTTTGCAAAACAGGTGGCGAAGTCGCTGTCGCTGGGTATGCCGATGCCGTGCGCAAGTTCGCCGTAACGCGTCGGGTCGACCGGCTGGTTCGCGAAGAGAGCATCCGCAAATTTCCAAAACGCATCATTGCCCGCGACCTGCGCGATGCATTCGGCGGCCCGTGCGTGAGAGAGCGCGTTCGGGTGTATCTCAATCAACGGGAACTCGCGGAAGGTCCATGCGACCTCGCCGCGCGCGCCCACGTTCGCGACGATCTGGCGCAGCGTTTCGTTGAAGGCCCTGCAGAATTCGCAGTCGAAGTCGGCGTACTCGACGATCATGACCTTTGCCGCAGGATTTCCGAATATGTGGTCGGCGGCGCCCACCGGCCGCACGAGCGCGGGATTACCCGTGCCAGAAATGGTGGAAGCATGTTTTGTCGAGGCGTATACCGCAAGCGCGACGATGATGCCGCCGATGGCTATTGCGATAGGGATGGTGAAAGAAGGTTTCATAACGGGAAGGCGTGGGTCATCGCTGGCGCGGCGACGGTCCGTTTGCCCCACTGCGAAGTATCAAGCTTGATGTCGCGAATATCAAGCAGGTCCTTGTACTTCAGTACGCCATGGGCAAGCGCATACTCGTACAGTTCTTTCGTCAGGCGCACGTCTTCTATGCAGTATTCGCGCACCTTATCGACCAATCCTTCCTGCCACCAGGCCACCGCTTGGAGGCCGCTGCCTTTCTTGCCTTTGCCCAAGGTCGCCTCGGCGAGCGACTGGAGCCGGATGCGCCGGCCGAGCGCTTTCGCCACCTCGCTCAAGAGATCAAGCGACTGCACGCTGCTCAAATTTCCCGGATAGTAGCGGTTGAGGAGCGGGATATCAAACGTGTCGGAATTAAAACCGATAAGCAGATCGGCGCGCTCGATGAGCGGCCAGAGCCGCGGCAATTCCTCTTTTATATACGACGAATAGGCATCCGTCTGCGAGTCATACACGCCGACGAGCGCGAGGTCGAGTTGTTCGATATCGGCGCGCGCAAGGCTCGGGAACGCGTTGGCAGTCTCAATGTCGAAGACGAGATAGCGCATATTAACTGCCCGAGCGGAGCCGCACCGGGAGTTCGGAGATGTGGAGGCCGACCTCTTCGCCCGTGCGGAGCACTTTCATGCGGACGGTCTGGTTCGCCGCCTCGTTTGCACCGTAGGCGACGAAGAGCGGGATGCCGCGCTTCACCGCGTCTTTTATCTGGTCGCTGAGCGAACGATTCGTGAGATTCACGAAGACGCGGCCGCCCGCCTTGCGGAGCGTGTCGGCGAAGGCCTGCGCGCCGGGGATGTCGCTTGTCGTTGGCGTGCCGACGTAGAGCTGCGGTTTGCCGTCGCCGTCGCTCGGCAGGAGCGAATGAGTCTCAAGAAAGTCGGCGAGCGTGACATCGCCGAGCGCGAAGCCGACTGCCGGAATGGCTTCGCCGCCGAAGAGGGAGACGAGCTTGTCGTAGCGCCCGCCGCCGAAGAGGGAGCGCGGGTTCGCCGGATTCGTATCAAACACTTCGAAGACCATGCCGGTGTAATAATCGAAGCCGCGCGTGACGCCGGCATCGAACACGGCGTTGCCGACGCCGCGCGCCCGGAGTGTACTGATGAATTCCTTCATCGGCGCCGGGTCAATGAGCGACAGCGGATCCTTGGCGGAGATGGCGGCGGACGCGGCGGCGAAGGCCTCGGGCGTCATTTTGGATTTCTTGTCCAAGAGGCGCATATACTGCCGGACGTCGGCGCCCGAGAGCCCGGCCGCCATGCACGCCGCGCTCAAGAGCGGCCGCGAATTAATGCGGATGATAAAATCGCTTTCCCGCGCGCCGAACGCTTTCAGGAGCTCATAGGCGAGCCGGATAATCTCGATATCCGCTTCGCCTTCCGGCGCTCCGACAAGGTCGATGTCCGCCTGGTAGAACTCGCGCAAACGGCCTTTCTGCGGCCGTTCGTAGCGGAAGCGGTTGCCGATAGAGAACCAGCGGAGCGGAAAGGCGAGCTCGCGGCGCTTCGCCGCGACCATGCGAGCCAAGGTCGGCGTCATTTCGGGACGGAGCGTCACTGTGCGGTCGCCGCGGTCGATGAAGGTGTACGTCTGCTCGTTGACGATCTCTTCCGACGTTTTCGCTTCGTAGAGTTCGGCGCGCTCGAGCGGGGACGCGTTGTATTCCTCATAGCCCCATGCCTGAAGCGTTTCGCGGATGCGCGCAAATATCGCCTCGAGCCGCGCCCAGTCGCCGGGGTAGAAATCGCGGACGCCTTTATAGGGGTCGGATGAAAGCGGTTCAGCCATGACCTGATTTTATCACGGACCGCCGATACGCACCCGAACGGATTGACAAACATTCCGCTCAAAGACAGTATGGCAACGGGTGTGCAGGTGAACAGAAAGAGTTTTCGGGTATTGGATAAATGCACCTCGTTGAAAGGAGTCCGGGATGGCTAATAACACATTCGGTAATGTTTGCGCCCATTGTCGCGGAGGAGTGGATACAGAGCGGGACCGCTACCACCGCACCTGGGATTGGAGGATGAGAAGGGCTTTGTTCTGGCACGACGATCCGCAGCTGCCCGATAAAGACTGCTTCAATGAATCGCGGCGCTTACTGTCGCAACCCAGCTTGCAACTCCAATCATCATCAGCACAAAGGGGGTGATCCAGTCTGCGGCGGGGTTACAACCCCTGCCAACCTTGCACAAAATATTTTTCGCCGAGGAGCTACCCTAGCGATTTCGCACGAGACCCATACGGGTCTCGTTTTTTATACGCCGGTCGCGTCGGGTTTGGTGGAGACGTATTTGAGAATAATGTCGCGCATCTGCTCGGGGCGCGGGATGCCGTGCATGACGAACTCCACATCCTCGGCCGCGGTCTGTACCTTGATATCGCCGATGCCGAGCAACGAAGGGAGCACTCCGATGACGTCCGTCGTGACATCCTGCACGCGCGTGAGGAAGAGGGATGAGACCTCGCGATTGAAATACGCGCGCTGCTTGATGTCGACGATGCGCTGGTTGGTGAGCACCCACGCGTTGAGGAAGTAGCGGGTGAAGGCGCCCCAGCCGCTCGTCCATGCGACGAGGAGCCAGATGCCGAGCGCCGCGCGCCCGAGCACGGAATGGTAATCAAAGAAGGCCGCATACGGCGCCAAGGGCGGCGCGAGCGGGAGGAGCTTCGGGAGCGCGAAGGGAACGACCGCAAGGATGGCGAACGGCAAGAGTTCGCCGAGGAAGAGGAACCAGTGTTTCCGCGCCTCCAGCACGACATGCTCGCCCGGCTCCAGTTCAAATTCTTTCATATGGTATTCATGGCAGGTACGGGGCGAGGAAGAAGGCGCTGCCGGAGAGCGCGTAGGACATCAGCGCGAACGATACGAGAAGGTGCACCGCAATCGCGGGGAAAGCGACCCACGACGCGTGGGAATATTTGAGCCAGTGATAGATGGCGACGAGCGTGTACACCGCCCAGAACGCAAAGACCGCATAGAGCAGCCAAGTGACCGCGACGCCGGCCGAGAGTCCGTTCGGCAGATAGTGAAGCAGGGCGGCGGGCGGCGCAAAGGGCTGGAGCGGCTGGTCGGTCATTGGGGGAATGATACAACGACGACGCGCGGGTTGCCGTACTGGTCGGTGCGTATCAGAGCGGTGAACCCCTGTTCGGCAAAAAGCGTGCGGGCGGCTTCGGCGTGGTCGCGGTCGCATTCTATCCACGCGACGCCGTCGTTCGCGAGATGCGTCGGGAGCTCCTTCGCGATGCGGCGGATGATATCGAGTCCGTCATCGCCGGCGCGGAGCGCGCGCATTGGTTCATAGTCGGCGACGCTTTGTGGGAGCGCGCGGCCGGCGGGGACATACGGCGGATTTGCGGCGATGACATCGAATTGCATATCGCCGAACGGTTCGAAGAGGTCGCCGATGCGGACATCGGCGCGCGACTCATCCAATCCGTTCTCGCGGACGTTTTTCAGGATCGTCGCTTCATGCATCGGGTCGATTTCACCGAAATAAATTTTGGCATGCGGCAGTCGCGCAAGCGCCGCACAGCCGATAGCGCCGCTGCCTGCACAAAGGTCCAAGAATTTCACGTGGCGACCAGGTCGCCACGTTTGTAGAAGTTGCTCGGTCCACCACTCCGTCTCGGGGCGGGGAATGAGCGGCTTGGAGTCAAGAAATATCTTCAGACCGAGGAATGGTTGCGCTCCGATGACGTAGCCGAGCGGCTCGCCAGAGGCGAGCCGCTCCTTGTCCCTGGCATATTCCGGG
>JAGWZP010000023.1 GCA_018968865.1 Patescibacteria group bacterium
CGTCGCCCAGGAGACGAAAGACCTTTCCACCATCATCGAGCCGGTTCTGATGCTTATCATCGGCACCTTCGTCGGCATCTTCGCCGTCTCGATGATCGCGCCGATTTACCAGCTGTCATCCGCTTTTTGACATGCCGCCCTCCCGCGGATTTTCGCTCATTGAAGTTACTGTTTCCATTTTTCTGATGGGCGTCATCCTCGTCATGTTCCAGGCGATCATCCACAGTAGCGTGCTCGTGAGGACGTCGAAGAGCCAAGGCATTGCGCTCTCCATCGCCCGCAACGAACTCGAGATTCTGCGGGCCGGCGGCTACGCGGCGCTCCCGTCAAGCGGCTCGTTCGCGGACAGCCTGATGAGCACGCTTCCCGCGGGAGCGACCTCGACGCTTGCCGTGAGCGCGTACAATGCGAAAACGAAGCAGGTGGTCGTCAGCGTCGTGTGGCTTGACCCGGGCGCTACCG
Organism: Patescibacteria group bacterium; assembly: GCA_018968865.1. The sequence goes on from JAGWZP010000023.1 coordinate 463, forward strand.
CATCGAGCACCGTCTCGCTCTCCACGCTCATCACCCAAACCGGCGGACTGCCATGACACGCGGATTTACTACGCCAAGCGAGACACAACATGAAAGTCATCTTTCATGTTTGTCGAGCGCAGGCGGAGCAAAAGCTCGGAGAGCTTTTACCTTAGTTGAAACGATGGTCGTTGTCGCCATCAGCGTCGGCATGATGGCCGCGCTCGGCTTCCTTATCTACAATTTTAATAAAACGTCGTCCTACGAACAGACGTCCGTAGAGTCGTCCGGCTCGGCGACCGCCGTTATGCGCGACATCGAATCGCTCGTGCTCCCCGCCGACGCCGTCCTCGGGGCGCATACGTTCGCGAACGGAACGTACACCTCGACTTCGACCTCGCTCGTTCTTGAAATCCCCTCCATCGACAGTTCCGGGAACATCATCGCCGGCGCCCACGACTATGCGGCGTTCTATATCGTCGGAACGACGAGCGTTTATCGCCTGCTGCAGCCGAACGCCTCCAGCGCGCGCGCATCGAGTACGAAACAATTGAGTTCAACCGTGAGCTCGCTGACTTTTTCGTACAACAATGCCGATTTCACCAAGGTGAGCAGCACGACCGTCGACATCCAGACGCAGGCGCGCGTGAAGCAAGACGTGCTGACCGACCATCAGCACGAGCAGATCCGCCTGCGCAATCGTTAATCCGCCTATGCACCCCTTCTTCCACACTCCGCTCCGCTCCCAGGGATACGTGCTTGTCCTGTCGCTCGTTTTCCTCGGTATTTTTTTCGCCGTCGGCACCGCGTACCTCAGCCTGGTGACGACCTCGGCGCGCAGTGCCCGCTACAGCATCGCGAGCGCGCAAGCGTTTGCGCTCGCCGAGGGCGCGCTCGACCAGGCGGCGTACCAATTGAACCAGAACGCCTCCTATGGCGGGGAGAGCAACACGCCGCTCGGCGCGGGGGTGTTCACGATAACCGTAACGGCTATTGATTCGAATACCAAACGGGTCACGGCAACGGGATATGTGCCGAACAGTTCAAGCCCGGTAGCGGTAAAAACCATCCAGGCGACCGTCGCTCTCACCGGCGCCGTCATTTCGTTCCATTACGGCGTCCAGGCGGGAACGGGCGGCTTCACGCTCGATAATAGTTCAACGATAACAGGTAATGTCTTCGCCGGCGGCTCGGTCATCGGGAGCAGTCAAAATTACATTTATGGCGATGTCATCTCATCTGGTCCAAATGGCTTGGTATCTGGTATCCATGCCACAAGTTCGGTATATGCACATTCTATTGGAGACGCCTCCGAAACAACCATTATAGACAAGAATGCATACTACGCCTCCACAAAGATCAACACGACAGTAAAAGGCACGTCATACCCGAATAGCCAGGACCAGGCGACTACATCACTGCCGATTTCAGACGCTCAAATCACCCAGTGGGAAAATCAGGCGGCCGCAGGGGGCACCGCCGTATGTTCAAATGGTTCATATAGTATTTCCTCCGGAAGTGTGAGTCTCGGACCAGTGAAAATTCCCTGTGATCTGACTATCAGTAATAGTGCGACAATGACCGTAAACGGTCCGATATGGGTCACGGGTAATATCAAAGTCCAAAATTCCGCTGCTGTGAAAATGGCTGCGGCTCTGGGATCTCAAAACGTCGCCATCATCGCTGACAACCCATCGGACCAGGTTATCGGCAGTACGATAACCGTAAAAGACAGTGCAACATTTCAAAATTCAGGGACCGCCGGTTCATTCATCTTCCTGATTTCCCAGAACAAAAGCGCCGAAATCGGGGGCCAAGTAGCGGCATTCAGCCTAAGCAATAGCGCCTCGGCTCTGGTCGCGTATGCGGCACACGGACTTATCCCGATTGGGAATAGCGTTTCTTTAAAAGAGATCACTGCCTATAAAATCAGCCTTTCAAACTCTGCAAATGTCACCTACGATACCGGTCTTCCGAGCGTAGTGTTCGAGTCGGGACCGGGCGGGAGCTGGAACTTCGCCACGGGCACCTACGCTATCACCCGCTGACAAATTCCGCTCTTTATACTGGTATCATAGGGGTATGCTTATCGTCGCCAATTGGAAGGCCTATGTAGAGGATAGTAAAAAAGCGAGGAAACTGCTTTCTGTAAGCAAGCGGCTCGCGCGCACGACCACGAGCGATATCGTCCTTGCGCCACCCGCTCCGCTCCTCGGCGCGCTCGCGGCGGGGAACAAGACGAAGGTCGCCTTCGCCGCGCAGGATATTTCCGTCACCACGGGCGGCGCGAAGACGGGCGAAGCGACGGCGGGGGCGTACGCGGCGGCCGGCGCGGCGTATGCGATCATCGGACATTCGGAACGCCGCGCGGCGGGCGATACGGACGCCATCATCGTTGAAAAGCTCGCACGCGCGGAAGCCCACGGGCTCATTCCCATCCTCTGTGTCGGCGAACATGAGCGCGACGGCGAGGGACGGTACCTCGCGTTTGTGCGCGAAGAATTGACGGTCGCGCTCTCATCGCTTGCGCCGAAAGAGCGCGCGAAGGTCATCGTCGCCTATGAACCGCTCTGGGCCATCGGGAAGACCGCCGCATTCGCCATTCCGCCGGACGACCTCTGCGAGATGGTGCTCTACATCCGCAAAGTGCTCGCCGAACTGCTCCCTGGGGAAAATGCCGGACACTCGCTCGTCCTCTACGGCGGTTCGGTTGAGCCGGACAACATCCGCGCGCTCGCGGCGAGCTCAAGCGTCGACGGTTTCCTCATCGGACACGCATCGGTCGACCCGATCATCTTTGCCGAGCTCGTGAAGCAGCTCCACGTCCACACCTAGCTACGATGCGCACCATCCGCGACATCACCGTATTCGAGAACATTCCGATACTGGTGCGCGCACCGCTCAACGTGCCAGTCGAACAGGGGGCGGTCGTCAATGATTTCCGTCTGCGGCGGGCGGTGCCGACGATTCGGTATCTGCGCGAACGGGGTGCGAAAGTCGTACTCATCAGCCACATCGGAGAACAGGGGACGGAAACACTCGAACCTGTCGCGCGCGCCCTCGGCAAACTCATACCCGGCGTTTCATTTTTCGGCGAGACTATCGGCCCGCGGGTGCGCGCGGCGGTGCGCGCGCTCACTCCCGGCGGCGTGCTGGTGCTCGAGAACCTGCGGCGCGACAAGGGCGAGCGGGAGAACAGCCGCGCATTCGCGCGCGAGCTCGCCGCGCTCGCCGACATCTTCGTCGAAGATTCATTCGACACCTGCCACCGCTCTCACGCCTCGATCGTCGGCGTTCCCGAACTCCTGCCGAGCTACGCCGGGCTGCTCCTTGCAGAAGAGATACGCGAACTCTCGCAGGCGCTCTCTCCCAAGCGGAAATCGCTCGCCGTTATCGGCGGGGCGAAATTCAGCACGAAAGAGCCGGTGCTTACCGTGCTGTTGCAGAAATATGATCAGGTATTCATCGGCGGCGCGCTCGCAAGCGACTTTCTCAAAGCGGCGGGGCATGAGGTGGGGAAGTCGCTTGTCTCGGATGCCGACCCGGCCCACATTAAAAAACTGCTCGCCAACCCGAAACTGGTAGTGCCGGTGGATGCGCTCGTCGTACCGGCACGCGCGATGGGCTCCCTGAATGCCCACGCAGAAGCGCGCGTCGCTTCGGTCGGGGCCGTGCGAAGCGACGAGGTCATCCTCGACCACGGCCCCGGCACCTGCGCGCTCCTCTCCTCGCTCGCGCACAAAGCGAAGACCGTTCTCTGGAACGGTCCCTTGGGGAATTATGAAAACGGATTCACCGGCGCGACCGATGCGTTTGCGCGCGCGGTTGCGGATTCAAACGCGCACTCGGTCGTCGGCGGCGGCGATACCATCGCTGCCATTGAAAACCTCGGTCTCTTGCCGCGCTTTTCGTTCGTCTCCACCGGCGGCGGCGCGATGCTTGAATTTCTTGCGAAAGGTACGCTCCCGGGTATTAAAGCCTTAGAGTAGCGCCTTTGTATCGTTAAACTTCCGCGGGATGAGATGCATATGCACATGCGGTACATCTTTCCCTATAACGGAGAGCTGGATATAGTCGGCTCCCGTTTTTTCTTTCAATTCGCGGGCGAGCTTGCGGGCGACCCTGAACAAATCATTGGCGATATCGTCCGGCAATTCCCAAAACCACTGATAATGCTCTGTGGGGACCACCAGCGTGTGGCCCGGCCGCACCGGATGCACATCGGGGAAGGAGACTATCCGATCGTCTTCGTGATGCGCTTTCTCGGTGGGAACTTCGCTTGCGATTATTTTGCAGAAAATACAGTTTTCCATCGTATGAGTATACAATAGCGTTCATATGTTCCCGCTCCACGACTCGCTCGATGAAACGCTCCGCGAAGAGCTTGCCCTGCACGACGACCTCACCGCGGCGCTGCTTGCGCGCCGCGGCATTACAACGAAAGAAGAAGCGGAAAAGTTTTTGAACCCGTCGTATGACGAGCATCTTCACGACCCATTCCTGATGGTTGATATGCGGAAAGCGGCGGAGCGATTCGCGCGCGCCATAACTTCCGGAGAAAAGATCGCGGTGTGGAGCGACTACGATTGCGACGGCATCCCGGGCGGCACGCTCCTCTATGATTTCTTGAAAAAAGCGGAAGCGCATTTTGAGAATTATATTCCGCATCGCCACGACGAAGGATACGGAATGAATGTGGGCGGCATTGAGAAGCTCGCCAAGAACGGCGCGACGCTCGTCGTCACGGTGGACTCCGGCATCGTGGATACCGAACCCGTCGCGCGCGCCAACGACTTGGGTATGGAAGTGATTGTCACCGACCACCATTTGCCCGGCGAGAAATTGCCGGATGCGTTCGCGGTATTGAATCCGAACGCGCGGGCGGATGAAACGTATCCGTATAAAAGTCTCTGCGGATCGGGCGTCGCGTGGAAGCTCGTGTGCGCAACACTCGCCGTCGCACCGGAGCTCCGCGCGAAGGTGCCGGAAGGATGGGAGAAGTGGCTTCTGGATATGGTCGGGCTTGCGACCATCGCGGATATGGTCCCGCTTACGGGCGAGAACCGCGTGCTTGCGACGTACGGACTCAAGGTGCTCCGAAAATCGCCGCGCATTGGTTTGCAAAAAATGCTCCGCGGGATGCGCGTGGAACAGCGTGCCATTTCTGAAGATGATGTCGGCTTCATGATCGCCCCGCGCGTGAATGCCGCGAGCCGCATGGGCGAGGCGCGCGATGCCTTCCAACTTTTCACAACGAATGACGAAAGCGAGGCCGACCTGCTCGCGAAAAAATTGGAGAAATTAAACAGGGAACGGAAAGCGCAGGCGGGCGCCATCACGCGCGCGGTGCACACGCGACTGAAAGAGCGCGAGGTACGGAGCATCATCGCGCTCGGCGACCCGGAGTGGCGCCCGTCGCTTCTCGGTCTCGTCGCGAACACAATCGCCGACGAGTACGAGCGGCCGGTGTTCCTCTGGGGGCGCGAAGGAAATTTAAGTTTGAAAGGTTCGTTCCGAAACGGCGGAGCGCCGCAAATGATGGAACTCCTGCGCGCGACCGAGAACACGTTTGCGCAGTTCGGCGGACACGCGGCCGCGGGCGGTTTCACCGTCCTTGATACCGAAGTGTTTTATCTGGAGGACCGGCTCGTGGAAGCGTATGAGCGCATCGCCGCCGACGAGGAACAGGTGGACCCGCTTCTCGCCCGCGCCGATGCAGCCATCGCTCCCGAAGAAGCGACGCACGCATTCCTCACGAAGGTGGAGAAGCTCGCACCGTTCGGTCAGGAGAACCCCAAACCGGTGTTCTTGCTGCGCGAGGTGTCGCTCCGCGAGATTTCACGCTTCGGGAAAGCGGAGGAGCATTTGAAATTGAAAATTGACGTAAACGAAGGGAACGGGACGATTGATGCGGTCACTTTTTTTGCGAAAGGTGCGGTCGCGCGAGTTGCTTCGCAACTCGCGCGTGGCAGTCGCGTGAATCTCCTCGCGCATCTCGAGCGCGACACCTTCAGCCGCGGCAATCCCGTCCGCCTGCGCCTTCTCGACATCCGAGTTGTCTAAAAAGGACATCGCAAGTCCTTTTTCTGGCTTGTTGGTGAGGAGGTGTATACTTCGCGCAATGCAATTCACCATCCATGCCGACGGGGGATCGCGAGGGAACCCGGGGCCCGCGGGCGCGGGCGCGATGATACGCGACCATCTGGGCAACGCGGTCGCGAGTGTTTCGCAATATCTGGGCACGCGCACGAATAACTACGCCGAGTATGAAGCGGTCATCCTCGCCTTCCAGACGCTCGCGAAACTCGTCGGAAAGAAAGTGAGTACGACCGAGGTGACAGTGAAGATGGACAGCGAGCTGGTGGTGAAGCAGATGAAAGGGCAGTACAAGGTGAAGCACCCGGTTCTGAAAGAGCAGTACGCGCGCCTCACGCGCGCCGCGGGCGCGTTCGGTAAGGTCACCTTCACCCACGTCTTCCGCGAAGAGAACAGCGACGCCGACGCCCTCGCCAACGAAGCGATGGATAGGGGTGCGTAGTATAATTCAAACTATGGAAACTAACCGCGTGGAAAAATTCCGATTCCTTCCGGGTCTTGCAGGTCTTTTTGTCGGCTTTATTATGTGGTTCCTTTTCTCCGCTATTTTTGGTATCAGCCAAGGAGTCACTCACCAAAAAACAGGGGGTCTTCTATTGGCATTAAGTTTTGCAGTGATGATACTCGCTCCTTTGTGGTATTGGATTCTGAGAATCCCTTATATAGTGGGTAAAGAAAAGAATAAGCGATGGTTAAAAATGATTCCTGTCGTGGTTTGGTGGTTTATATTTGTACTTGTAATCTTCGCGGGTTTATCTAAGTAGGGTGTTGGGGATTCCCGTTACAGTCGTTTCGTAATTTGCGAGCGGGGTGGGGCGTGTAGAATACAGAGATGGATTCACCACTAATTCTAGCAATCGCCGTTCTTGTAATTTTGTTGATCGCAATAATTCTCTTCAAAGCACGGACGGTGGTTGGATTAAAGTTACCGTACACAACACGACTAAGTCTTTTTAATAGGAGCGAGGCGGCTTTCTTTTTAGAACTTAAAAAACAATTACCTGAAGGTTTCAATGTTTTCCCGAAAGTGCGAATGATTGATTTTCTCGAAATCGACTCTCGTGCTACTCGTAGCCCTATTTGGCTTCATAAAATTTGGGCCAAACATGTTGATTTTTTGATTTGTGATAGAAACTTTAAGCCAATACTTGCAATAGAGGTGAACGGCGGCTCACACAATTCTCCCCAAAAAATACAGAGGGATGTGTTTGTAAAAAATGTGTATGCGGCAGCAGGTCTTCCTTTGGAAGCTGTAAATGTCGGAAGTCAATTCAATGATGTTATTAATTCTATAGTCACTAAAATTCTCTCGAAAGAATCACCCCCCGTCCCATCCGGCCGATCAATGAATTCCCTTATCGCCATCGTTTCGGGATTCGCGAGCGGAGTGTTCCTCCGCTCGCTTTCTTTTCCCCTTCATGAGCAACTATCCACAACTTGTCGCTATAGCGACAAGTCTTTGATACCTTGGTGGTTAGAATGACGGCATGGGATTGATGGAGAAGAAAGCGCGAAAGGAACGGCGGTGGGGGACATTCCAGAAAGCGATGCTTACGGCCGTGGTGCTGGGCGGCGTTGTGGTTGTCGCCGCGACGATACCGAATGCCGCCGCGCTTCTGAAGTATTTCCCCGGATACAAGAAAGGTGCCAAGTTTAATTACCAAGCGAAGTCCGCGCTCGGACGACTCGCGGCGAAAGGCCTCATTACCTTTACCGAAAAGAACGGCAAACGTTTTGCACGGATAACAGAAAAAGGGAAGCGGGTACTTCAGATGGAGTCAGAGCGAACGACAATGGCGAAAAAGAGGAGGTGGGACAGACGCTGGCGCGTTGTCACTTTCGACGTGCCAGAAAAACGCAAAAATGTCCGTGCAAGCCTCCGTCGCTTTATGAATGAATATGGGTTTGTACGGCTACAAGATAGCGTATGGATTTATCCATACGACTGCGAAGATCTCATCGCCCTCGCGAAAGCCAACTTCCGCATTGGTGCCGACGTTCTCTATATGATTGTGGAACGTCTTGAGCATGACAAACACCTCCGCGAGCATTTCGCGCTTCCAGCCGAATAAAACAGTAGGGGATGGGGGATGGAGAGGGTATCCACAACTTGTCGCTATAGCGACAAGTCTTTGATAGCTCCTATTTCTCTGAAAACTCTTTGTTAGGATACATCCATGGGCATTCTTATTGCCGTCGTGGCAGGGTTCGCGAGCGGAGTGTTCCTCCGCTCGCTTTTTTATTTCGGCTGGGAACCGGTGGCGTTTGTACTGATTCTCGCGGCGCTGTTTGGCGGAGCAATACTTTTTGCGGGGTCGCGGCGAGTGTATTCACTCGCCGCGGTGTTTCTATTGTGCGTCGCATTCGGAATGGTGCGTTCGACGGTTGCCGACACACCCGCACCGGAAGCATTTCTGCGTGACCTGCGGCACCGCGTGTCATACGAAGGCGTCGTGGTGAGCGACTCGGATGTGCGCGAGAAGAATCAGCGCATCGGGATTGAGGTGGGGGATGTGGGGATGCTCGCGGTGATGCCGCTCTCGGCGGATGTACGCGTGGGCGACCGCGTGCGCGTGTACGGCACGCTCTCGCTCCCGCAAGCATTTGAGACAGAGAACGGCCGCACCTTCCGCTACGACAAGTATCTACAGGCGCGCGGCATCCGCTTCCTCATTTCATTCGGTTCCATATATACGGTAGAACCGGCGCCGTGGTATTCAGTGCCGGCAATGCTTGCGAGCGTGAAGCATGCATTCTTGGACGGACTCAGCCGCGCCTTGCCGATGCCCGCGTCGGCGCTCGCGGGCGGCATCGTGATAGGAGGAAAAGCAGGGCTCGGTACCGCACTCACCGACGCCTTCACGCGCTCGGGACTCGTGCAGATCATCGTGCTCTCCGGATACAACGTGATGATAGTGGCCGAATGGGTGATGGCCTTCCTCGCACTCTTCCTCTTGCCCCGCCGGCTCCAGTTCTTCGCCGGCGGGGCGGCGCTCCTCCTCTTCGTCGGCATCGCCGGCATCTCTGCCACGGCCGTGCGCGCCGCCATCATGGCGCTCATTGCGCTCTATGCGCGCGCGACCGGGCGTTCCTACGCCGCGAGTCGCGCGCTTCTCTTCGCCATCCTCCTCATGCTCATATGGAATCCGCTCTACCTCTGCTTTGACCCGGGCTTCGGCCTCTCCGTCGCCGCGACCGCGGGCATCATATCGCTCGCGCCGATTATTGAAAGAATAATGGACATCGCAAGTCCTTTATCGGAAAAAGGACTTGCGATGTCCCCCCATGATTTTTGGAAGAATACGATCGCGACGACGCTCGCGGCACAAGTTGCGGTATTGCCGCTCCTCCTCTACAACATCGGGCTCCTCTCGCTCGTCGCCTTGCCGGCAAACCTCCTTGTCAATCCGCTCGTGCCGCTCGCGATGGCCGCTTCCGCTGTCGCGGGCGTCGCCGGGATGACCGTCGGGCCGTTCGTCCCGCTTGCCGCCGTCATCACAGGACTCCCCGCGCACCTCTTGATGCGTTATTTCATCTTTATCGTAGAAAAAAGTTCTGCATTGCCGTATGCGGCGTTTACCGTCGGGCGTTTCTCGTTCCTTCTTGTTCTCGCAAGCTATGCGGCGCTTATCTTCATCGCTTCGTCAAAACGTTTCTCGACGACTGACCAATTTAA